>CAZTZW010000254.1:0-4782 GCA_964618085.1 uncultured Elusimicrobia bacterium | reverse complement strand
TTCAACTATGAGGACGGCGCCACCGAGAAGTTCCAGGAGGAGAACGAGTCCTTCTTCCAGCCCATGATGCGCTACCTGCGCGCCACCGCCCTCATGGCCCCGGTGCTCGAGCTGGGCGCGTCCATCGTGGCCGCGCTCCTCCTATGGTTCGGCGGCCGCGAGGTCATCCTGGGCCACATCACGCCCGGCGCCTTCTTCGCCTTCCTCGGCGCCTTCTTCGCCGCCTACGCCCCCATCAAGAACCTCGCCCGCATCAACGCGGAGGTCCAGCGCGCCTGGGCGTCCGCCGAGCGCCTCTTCCAGGTCCTCGACGAGAAGCCCGCCGTGCCGCGCAAGCGCAAGCCCGCCTTCACGGGCCTCCAGCGCGCCGTGCGCTTCGAGGGCGTCGGCGTTCGCTACCCCGGAGCCAAAGAGTGGGCCTTGCGCGGCCTCGACCTCGAGATCCCGCGCGGCGCGCGCGTCGCCCTCGTGGGCCCCAGCGGCTGCGGCAAGACCACCGCCGCCAAGCTCCTGCTGCGCCTGCACGACCCCGAGGAGGGCCGCGTGCTCTTCGACGGCGTCGACGCGCGCGAGCTCGACGCGGACTCCCTGCGCGCGCGGGTCGGCCTCGTGGACGCCCACGCCGTCATGTTCCACGACACGGTCCTGCAGAACGTGGCGCTCGGCCGCAGGGTCGTCACCCTATCGGAGGTGGAGCGCGCCTGCCGCGCCGTCGGCGCGCACGACTTCATCGAGGCCCTCCCCGAGGGCTATCGGACCTTGCTCGGCGACTGGGGCTTCTCGCTCTCCTCGGGTCAGCGGCAGAAGCTCGCGCTTGCGCGCGTCCTGCTCAAGGACCCCGAGATCGTCGTCCTCGACGAGGCCACCGCTCATCTCGACGGCCAGGCCGAGCGCGACGTCCTCGCGGCCCTGGAGACCGTGCTGGCGGGCCGCACCGTGGTGACGGTCTCCCACCGACTGGCCTCCGTGTCGCGCGCCGACCGCATCCACGTGCTGTCCGCCGGGCGCGTCATCGAGGCCGGCACGCACGCCGAGCTCTTCGCCGGACGCGGCCTCTACCGCCGCCTCTTCGACCTGCAGAGCGTCGAACGCCCCGCGGAGGAGGCCAAATGACGGAGCAGAAGGAACTCGTCGCCCGCTTCACGGCCTACGCCCCGCACGTGGAGACCGCCATCCTCGAGAAGGCCTGGGCCTTCGCCGACAAGGCGCACGCCAACCAGAGCCGCGCCTCCGGCGACCACTACATCAGCCACTGCGTCGCCGTGGCCGACTCCCTCATCGAGTGGAAGATGGACCTGCCCACGGTGTGCGCGGGTCTGCTCCACGACGTGCTCGAGGACACCCCGACGACCGAGGCCGCGATGCGCGCCGAGTTCGGCGAGGAGATCGCGATGCTCGTCATGGGCGTCACCAAGCTCGACGCGCTGAAGTTCGAGTCCCGCGACGAGGCCCAGGCCGAGAACTGGCGCAAGATGCTGCTGGCGACCGCTCAGGACATCCGCGTCATCGTGGTGAAGCTGGCCGACCGGCTCCACAACATGAAGACGCTCAACCACCTCAAGCGCGAGAAGCAGGAGCGCACCGCCGCCGAGACGATGGCCCTCTACGCCCCGCTGGCGCACCGCCTGGGCATGTTCCGCCTCAAGGGCGAGCTCGAGGACCTGGCCTTCATGTACCTGCATCCGCAGGAGTACGCGGAGCTGTCCAAGAAGGTCGAGGCGGAGATCCAGGAGCGGGAGAGCAAGCTCGCCGACACCAAGGCCGTCATGGAGAAGGTGCTCGCGGCCTCCAACATCCCCTGCCGCATCCTGGCGCGCTCGAAGACCCTCTGGTCCATCTACGGCAAGATGGAGCGCCAGGGCAAGCCCTTCGAGGAGATCCAGGACGCGCTCGGCGTGCGCCTCATCACCGACACGGTGGCCAACTGCTACGCGCTGCTGGGCCTGGTCCACACGCACTTCAAGCCCGTGGCGGGCTCCTTCACCGACTACATCTCCACGCCCAAGCTGAACCTCTACCGCTCCCTCCACACGACCATCGTCAGCCCCTCGGGCGAGCTCGTGGAGATCCAGATCCGCACCGAGGAGATGCACCGCTCCTCCGAGTACGGCATCGCGGCGCACTGGCGCTACAAGACCGGCGAGTCCCAGCGCGACGCGCACATGGAGGAGAAGCTCAACTGGCTGCGCCAGTGGATCGAGTGGCTCCAGGACCTGAACTCGCCGCGCGAGTTCCTCGATTCCCTCAAGACCGACCTCGAGTTCAACCAGGTCTTCGTCTTCACGCCCGCCGGCGAGGTGAAGGTCCTGCCCGCCGGCGCGACCCCGCTCGACTTCGCCTTCGCCGTCCACACCGAGATCGGCTTCGGCTGCGTGGGCGCGCACGTCAACAACAAGATGGTCAAGCTCGACCAGGCGCTGAAGTCCGGCGACATCTGCAAGATCCTGACCAAGAAGGGGTCTGTGCCAAAGAAGGACTGGCTGAACTTCGTGAAGACGGCTCGCGCGCGATCTAAGATCCGAGCGTACTTGCGTGAAAAGGGCGTCATCCAATGAGGAGGGCCGCCTTCGTCGTCCTCGTCGCCCTGGGCGCCGCCGCCTGCTCCGGCCGTAAGGCGGCCAACTACAAGAACTGCCTCAAGCTGCGCCTGGGGATGACGCGCGAGCAGCTCATGACCATCATGGGCGAGCCCGACACGGTCATCCCCTACGTCGAGGGGAAGTCGCTCCCCCACCACCAAGGGCGCACGTCCTACGAGTGGGAGAACGTCTCCCGCTTCCCCGGCCCCAACCACGTCAGCGTCCGCGACGCCAGCGGCAAGGTGGAGAGCGTGCGCTGCTCGGAGGTCGTCATCTCGGCGGAGGTGTTCATCGAGCCTCCCAGCCTCTCCACCGCGGCCATCGCCGCCGCCGCGGCCGTGACGCTGCCCGCCGCCCTGCCGGCCGAATCCGCGCCCGACCCCGCGGAGCAGGTCGTCGAGGCACTCAAGACCCTGCGGCCCGCCGGCGCCGCCGAGGGCGACGCGACCCCGGACCTGGACGCCTATTTCTCCTCGCTCCCCGGCGACCCCGCGCAGACGCGCAAGCTCAAGAAGCTCGATGACGCCGCCGCCAAGTCCCTCGACCGCGCCGTCCTCAAAACCCGGCTCTCCCTGCAGGGCTCGGTCTGGGCCTTCGACACGCCCGAGGAGTTCGTCCGCCGCTCCGAACAGCTCTCCACGGGCGTGCGCCTGGCGCAGGAGCGCTGGACCAAGGTCTTCGAGTCCGAGAGCGTCGCCGAGCGCCACCCCGCCGCCGAGGAGGCCGCGCGGCGCATGGTCGCCCTGGGCGCCCTGCTCGTGCAGGACTGGAACCCGGGGGCGCGCTCGGCCGGACGCAGCCTCCTGGCCGTCGGCCTCGACCTCGTCGCCAAGTCGCGTCGCTTCGCCGCCAAGGGCGACGACGACCCCGTCCAGCGCGCCGCCAAGAACATCCTCCCCCACGCGCTCGCCCTGGGCCCGCGCACCGCCGAGGGGTCCGAGATCGACCGCCTGGCGGCCAACTCCCGCGCGTCCATGGTCAGCCTGCTCAACCTGCTCACGCGCCCGGGCGGGCGCCGCGTCTACCTCGACGCGCTGCTGACCGCGACGGCCGTGAAGTGGAGCGCGGAAGAGGCGCGCGACGGCAAGCCCTGGCCGGAACGCGCCGCCCTCATCAAGCTCGCCGTCGACGACAAGGACGACCGCGTCTCCAACATCGGCCAGGCCGCCCAGGCTTTGCTCCAAGGCCTGGAAAAGGACGTCGCCGCCAAGTCCGCCAGCATCCCCGACCGCTGGCGCCTCCCCGACCGCTTCTAAGTTGACAAAGGGGACAGGCACCTAGGTCAACATTCTGGATTGTTGACCTAGGTGCCTGTCCCCTTTGTCAACTTAATGACTCGGAGTGCTGGCTGAGGTCGAGGCCTTCGGCCTCCTGCTCGGGGCGCACGCGCATGGTGATGACGGCGTCGGTGGCGAGGTAGAGGAGGTAAGAGCCGCCGAAGGTGAAGACGCCGACGACGCCCAGGGCGGCGACATGGCGCAGGAAGACGGTCGCGTCGCCGTGGATGAGGCCGACCTTGTCGGCGAAGACGCCGGTGGCGAGCATGCCCACGATGCCGCCGACCCCGTGGCAGGGGAACACGTCGAGGGTGTCGTCGAGCGGCGACTTGGTCTTCCAGTGCACGGCCAGGTTGGACACGACGCTGGCTAGGAGGCCGATGGCCATGCTCTGGCCCACGCTGATGAACCCGGCCGCCGGGGTGACCGCCACCAGGCCCACGACCGCGCCCACGCAGGCGCCCAGCGCCGAGGGGCGCCGCCCGCGCACGGCGTCGAAGAACAGCCAGCCGAGCATGGCCGCGGCGGAGGCGGTGTTGGTGGTGATGAAGGCCAGCACGGCCGTCTCGTTGGCGGCCAGGGCCGAGCCCGCGTTGAAGCCGAACCAGCCGAACCAGAGCATGCCCGTCCCCAACAGCACGAAGGGGATGTTGGCCGGCGCGGTGTGGCCGCCCTTGGCGTGGACCTCGCGGCGCCCGAGGAACATGGCGCCGGCCAGGGCGGCGAATCCCGCCGACATGTGCACGACCGTCCCGCCGGCGAAGTCGAGCACGCCCCACTTGCGCAGGAAGCCGTCGGGATGCCAGGTCCAGTGCGCGAGCGGGCAGTAGATGAGCAGAGAGAACAGGACGATGAAGAGCATGTAGCTCGAGAAGCGCACCCGCTCGGCGAAAGAGCCCGTGATGAGCGCTGGCGTGATGATGGCG
>CAZTZW010000253.1:648-4788 GCA_964618085.1 uncultured Elusimicrobia bacterium | reverse complement strand
AAGGTGCGGGACAAGGTCAGCCGCGCGTCGTCGCCGCGGGGAGCGCCGCCGGGCTCGGACAACGAGCGGGCCGTCTCTTCGAGGACGGCCGCCGCGGCGGGCGCCGCCGTCGGCCCGGCGGCGTCCGGGAGCCGTGCGGCGGGAGCGTCCAGGAGCGCGCCGAGGGCGGGAAGCGCGACGGAAACGGCCGGAGCGGTCAGTGGAGCCTGTAGAACGAAAGAGGGGGCGGCGGAAAGGGTCGAGAGCGCGCCGGACGCCAGGGCGTCCGGCGCGAGTTGAGGGAGGGGGGCGGGAGCCGCGGCGCGGGGCGGGAGCAGGGCCGCGCGGGCGGGCGCCGCCCCGGCCTCGACGGAGGAGGCGGCGAGGCTGGCGCACAGGAGGGCGGCGACGGCGCGGATGAAGGGGCTTCGGCGGGACATCCGCCACTATTAAAGGACAGGAGGGCCGTCCCTCGTATGGGACCTACGGGGCAAACCGCGTCCGGCAGTGGTCCCGGGGGTGGGGGGCCCAGGGACCGGGTCCTACGGCCTAGGCGCCCTTTCGCTTGTCGAGGTCGCGGAGCTTCTGCTCGTAGTCCCGGCGCATCTGCTCGCGGTCTTCCTGGAGCTTGCGGGCCTTGTCCTCGTACTGCGAGGCGTACTCGATCTTGGCCATGTTGAGCTCCTGGCGCAGGCGGCGCTCCAGGTCCTGGTAGCGCTCGGCGATCTCGGCTTCCTTCTGGGCGAGCCAGGAGCCGTGGCGGGCCTTCTCGGCCTCCACCTCGCGGGCGCGGGTCTCGATCTGGGCGAGCAGGCTCTCGCGCTCGGCGGCCAAGGACGCCTCGATGTCCTTGCGGCGGCGGTCGTGGTCCTCCTCCATCTTGGCGCGGCGGTCGGCGGCGGCCTTCTCGAGCTCGCGGCGGCGGGCCTCGTAGGCGCCCTCGTGGCGCTCGGCTTCCTCGCGCAGGGCGGCGGCCTCGCGCTCGACGGTCTCGCGCATCTTGGCCCGCAGGGTCTCCTCGCGCTCGCGCAGGGAGCGCTCCAGCTCGGCGCGCGCCTGCGTGGACTGCTCCTCGTAGGCGATGATGAGCTCGCGCTCCTTCTGGATGATGGACGCCTCGGTCTCCTTCTGGCGCGCGCGCAGGGACTCGTCGACGAGACGCTCGCGCGTGGCGAGCGCGGTCTCCAGCTCGCGGCGGCGCTGCTGCAGCTCGATGTCGCGGGCGTCCTCCCATTCCTTGCGCTCGCGCTCGAACTGCTCGCGCTGGGCCTTGAGCCAGACGGCCTCGCGGCGGCTGAGGTCCTCCTGCAGCTCGGCTTCCTTGCGGATCCAGGACTGCTGGAGCGCGGCCTCGGCGCGGGCGAGCTCGCCCATGCGGTCGTCGATGGCCTTCTGCATCTTGGCCTCGAGCTCGGCGCGCTGCTGCGTGGCCGCGGCCTCGCGGTCGCGCGACTCGATCTGCACCTGGAGGCGCAGGGTCTCCAGCTCCTGCTGACGGCGTTTCCACGCCTCCTCCAGCGACGCCGCCTTGCGGGCGGCCTGGGACTCCAGCTCCTCGACGCGCATGGCGAAGCGCTGCTCCAGCTCCTGGCGCAGAGTGGCGGCGGCGGCGTCCTTCTCGCGGGCGGCGCTCTCCAGGCGCTCGCGCTCCACCTTGAAGAGGGCCTCGCGGGAGACGGACCACTCCTTGTCGCGGGCGGCCCACTGCTGCTGGAGCGCGGCCTGCTCCCGGGCGTACTTCTCCTTCAGGGACTCCTCGAGCCCGGCGGCGCGGGCGGCCAGCGCCGCGCGCTCGCGGGCCAGCGCCTCGTCGTAGGCCTTGCGGTAGCGCTCCTCGGCGGAGGCGATCTCGGACTTGAGCGCGGCCTCCTTGGCGAAGAAGGCGTCGCGCAGGACGCGCTCCTTCTCGGCGGAGGCCGTCTCCACGCGGGTCTGCGTCTGCTCGGCGTGGCGGCGCAGGGCTTCGCGCTCCTCCTCCAGGGCGGACTTCGCGACCGCCAGCTCGAGAGCGGCGCGCTCCTGCCACTGCTCGCGCTCGCGCTTGGAGTCCTCCTCCCACTGCGCCTGGCGGGCGCGCAGGGCGCCCTCGCCCTCGCGCAGCATGGCGGCGTGGCGCGACTCCTGGCGGCGGCGCTCGTCCTCCAGGCGCTTGCGGGCCTGCTCCTCGAGGACGTGCAGGCGCGCCTCGTGCGCGGCGTGCCGCTCGGCGTCCTCCTTGACGGCCTTGTCGAGCAGCTCGGCGCGCAGGGACTCCACGGCCTCGTCCTGGGACTTCTTCCAGCGGGACTGCTCGGCGGCCAACGTGCGGCGCAGGTCGGCCTCGCGGGCCAGGGCGGCGAGCTGCAGCTCCTCCTGGGCCTTCTTGGCGTCGGCCTCCATGGAGCGGCGTTCGCGGGCCAGCTCCTCGCCGAACCCGGCGCGGACGTGGTCGAGGGCGGCGCGGTGCTCGGACTGGAGCTGCTTCTCGCGCTCGGCCCAGCGCATGGAGAGGGACGTCTCCAGCTCGGCGGCCTTGGCGCGGAACTCCTCCTCCATCGTCTCGCGCAGCTTGCCCAGGGCCTGCTGGTCCTCGGCGCGGCGCAGGGCGAGCTCCTCTTCCTTCGCGCGATAGGCGGCTTCCAGACCACGCCTCTCGTCTTCAAAGCGCTGCCGCTGGTGCGCGGTGCTCTCGCGCAGCTTGGACTGGTGCGCCTCCCACTGCTGCCGCTCGCGCTCGGCCCACTCGGCCTGCGACCGCTCGAAGCGCTTGAGGAGCTCCTCTTCCTTGGCGCGGAACTGGTCGGCGAGCTCCTGGTGGCGGGAGAACAGCTCCTCTTCCTTCTTGGCGACGACGGCCTCGGCCTCGCGGACGCCCTCGAGCATGGTCTGCTCGCGGCGGGCGTACTCCTTCTCCAGCTCGTCGCGCTGGGCGGCCAGCTCGGCGCGCCCCTTGGCCAGGATCTCCTCGAGGCGCTTCTGCTGGTTCTTCCAGACCTCCTTCTCCTTGAGGACGACCTGGTCCTGCATCTGCTGGTACTTGGCGACGAGCTCCTGCTCCTGGCGCTCGTAGTGGACGAGGACCTGCTTCTGGCGGTCCTGGATGGACGCCTCGAGCTTGGCTTCCTTGTCGCGGAAGTGGGCCTCGAGGAACTTGCGCTCTCCCTCCAGGCGCTCCTGCAGGCGGCCCCACTCGGCCTCGTTCTTGTGCTGGTAGGCCTTGTCCACCTCGGCGAGCTTGCGCGCGTGCTCCTCGTCCAAGCGGCGGCGGCGCTCCTCGACGAGCTCTTCCTTGGAGCGCAGGCGCGCCTCGAGCTGGATGATCTTCTGGTCGAACTTCTCGGCCAGGGCCTGCTCCTCGCGGGCGAGGGCCTCGCGGTTCTGCTTGAGAAGCTCCTCGACGTCGCGCTCGTAGCGGCGGCGGAACTCGGCTTCCTTGGCCTTGATCTGCTCGTCGAGCAGGCGCTGCTGGTGCTCGAGGTCCTTCTCCTTGGAGCGCGTCGAGTCGGCCTGGATCTTGAGGCGCTCGATGAGCGACTCCTTGGTCTCCTTGAGGGCCTTCTCCTGATGGGCGAGAGCCTCCTGGAGCTCGCGCTCGGCCTCCTGACGGGAGACCTTGACCGCGTCGATGACCTCGCGGCGCAGCTCGCCGATCTGGGCCTCGCGGGCGGCGATCTCGCGCTTGAGCGCGGCGAGCTGGAGATTGAGCTGGTGGCGCTCCTCCTTGACGTGGGCGTCCTGCTCGCGGAGCATCTCGCCGCGCAGCTCCTCGCGCAGGGCGGACTCCATCTTCTTGTGGTCCGCGATGGAGGCTTCCCAGGCCTTGACGGTCTCGCGCCAGCGCTTGACCATCTCGTCCTTCTGGCGGCTCTCGGCGGCCAGCTCGTCGCGCGCCTTGCCGGCCCGCGCGGCCTCCTCGCGCACGCCCGCCAGCTCGGCGGTCATGCGGTGGAGGCGCTCCAGCGCCCACCTCAGGGCGAGGCGGGCGGTGTCGAGGTCGTTGACGGCGGAGGCGTCGAAGCCTGCGGGGGGCTCTTGGCGGTCCGGTTCCATGTCTGTTTCGTTCTCCGTCTCGGCGGGACAAGGTGATTTTGCCCGAACCCTGTTACGTATTTATGGCGTCGGCTCCCTATATATGGGGAAGGGCCTAGGCCACCCCGGTCTCTTGTCCTCGTTTTCGGGACC
>CAZTZW010000253.1:0-638 GCA_964618085.1 uncultured Elusimicrobia bacterium | reverse complement strand
GAGACTCAGGGTCCGTCCCGGGTTTTACGGCATAATCTAGCCGTGAGACGCCTCCTGTCCGTCGTCCTGCTGGCCTGCGCCGCGCCCGCCGCGTCGATGACGGCGCGCTCCGCCCGCCCCGCGCCCGTCTCCGTCCCGTCTTTGCGCGCCGGCCTGGGCGTCGTGACGGCGGCGCCTTCCCTGACCGCGCCGTCGCTTTCCGGTCTGTCGCTGTCCGCGCCGTCCATCGCCGCCGCGCCGTCGCCGCTGTCCGCGCCGTCCGCCTTCTCCGCGCCCGCGGCCGTCCCGGCCGCCGCCGTCGCCGCTCCCGAAGCCGCCGTCTTCGCCGCTCCCGCGGAGTCTCCTTCCGCCGACCCCAAGTCCCTCGCCGTGCAGGCCGTCGTCGACCGCGAGGTCGCCGCATGGGAAGTCCGCTCCGCTCCCGCCGACGCGCCTTCCGCCGGCGCGCCCCGCCCCGCGGGACGCCCGGGTCTGGCCAAGGCCGCGCTGTGGACCGGCGTCGGCGCGCTGGGGCTGTCCGCGCTGGGCTCCGTCCCCGGCGTCGCGCCCGACCTGCTCGTCGCGGCCAAGGGCTGGCTCGCCGCGGGGGGCTTCACGGCGCTCACGGCCTCCCGCTTCCTCAGGCCGGCAGCCGACAA
>CAZTZW010000252.1:0-4793 GCA_964618085.1 uncultured Elusimicrobia bacterium | reverse complement strand
GGCGGCGGGCGCTGGACGACCAGCTCGACGGTGTCGGGCGAGACGCCCGAGACGCGATAGGCCTCTTCGAGGGCGCGGGTCTGGCCGCCCGCCGAGGGCGCGTAGATGGACTTGCCGCGGCCGTCCGAGGAGGAGCCGATGCCGCGCAGGACCGCGATGACGCGGTCGCCGTCGGCCTGGGCCTCGTCGAGGCGCTTGAGGACCACCATGCCGATGCCCTCGCCGAGCGTCGTGCCGTCGGCCTTGGCGTCGAAGGGCTTGGCATGCCCGCCCGGAGACAGGGCCGGGGTCTTGGTGAAGCAGGTGTACATGAAGATGTCGTTGAAGGTGTCGACGCCGCCGGTGATGACCATCTTGGCGCGGCCGGTCTGGAGTTCGAGCGACGCCATGTGCAGCGCCGAGAGCGAGGAGCCACAGGCCGCGTCCACGGTGCAGTTCGTGCCGCCGAGGTTGAAGCGGTTGGCGATGCGGCCGGAGACCACGTTGCCGAGGAGGCCGGGGAAGGAGGCCTCCTGCCACGGCACGTAGGAGTCCGCCATGCGGGCGACGACGTCCTCGGCCTGGGCCTTGGGCACGCCGGCCTCGTCCAGCGCCTTGCGCCACTGCGGGTGCGAGAGGCGGGCGCCGAGCGGGATGACGATCTCGAGGGTGCCGGTCACGCCGAGGATGGTCGACACGCGGGAGCGGTCCCAGGCTTCCTTGTCGACGGGGTAGCCCGCGTCGGCCAAGGCCATCTTCGCGGCGACGAGGCCGAACAACTGGGCGGGGTCCGTCGCCTCCAGCGTGTTGGGCGCGAGGCCGAACTCGGACGGGTCGAAATCGTACTGGTCGAGGAATCCGCCCTTGCAGGCGTAGACGGTGTCGACCCCCTTCTTCGTCGCGTCGTAGTACTCGTCCTTGCTCCAATGGGTGGCCGGGACGTCCTGGATGGCGTCGACCTTGTTCTTGATGTTGGCCCAGTACTGCTTGATGGTCCCCGCCTTCGGGAAGACGCCGCCGATGCCGATGACGGCCAGGGGAGTGAACGCGGGGGCGGCTGGGTTCTTGGGCATGTTCTCTCTAGTCGAGGAGGCGGGCGAGTTCGTCGGCGGTGCGCGGCGCGACGCGGGTCGTTTCGGGGGCCAGGGCGGCGCCCTGGCAGCGGAGGAAATGCGCGCGGGTGAGCACGGCCGCGCCGTAGAGGATGTTGCGGGCGACGAGGCCGACGCGGCGCTCGGCGGGCTTCTCGAGGAACGAGCCCTTGGCCCACTCGTTGAACGCGCCCATCGCGGGGCCGCACCAGACCTGGTAGTCGAGCACGCGGTCGGGCGCGCCGGCGTTGGCCCAGCGCGAGGCCTGGCCGAGGTAGGAGCGGAAGACCAAGGCGAGCTTGTGCTTGGGCTCCTTCTCGGCGCGCTCCACTTGAGAAGGGTCCCTCTGCAGGAAGTAGGCCTTCGTGGACTCCCACGCGGCCTCGAGCGTGGTCTTGAGCATGTCGCGCTCGATGGCGGCGCGGGCCGCGGCGGGCACGGTCTCCAGAGAGTCGGCGGCGCGCCACACCTCGTAGAGCTTGGCGCCGCGCTGGGCGAACATGGTGCCGCGGCGCAGGACCTGGACCTTCACGCCCATCTCGAACATGTCGGCGGCGGGCGCCATGACGACGTCGGCCTGGCCCGCCTGCGCCAGCATCTCGCGGACCTTGTCGCACGTGCCCGACTCCACGCAGGCCTGGTTGACGGAGCCGGTCATGACGTAGGCCGCGCCCATCATGTAGGCCGCGGCCGCGGCGGCGGGAGTGGAGATGCCGCCCGCCGCGCCCACGCGCGGAGCGGCGGCGAAGCGGTGCTCGACCTGGAGACGGTCGCGCAGGGCCAGCATCGAGGGGAACATCGCGACGAGCGGGCGGTTGTCGGTGTGCCCGCCGGAGTCGGCCTCGACGGTGAGGTCCTGGGCCATCGGCACCTCGGCGCCGAGCTCGGCCTCCTGGGGCGTGAGCAGGCCCGCGGCGACGAGGTCGCGGCGCATGGCCTCGGGCGCGGGCGCGAGGAACTTGGCGGCCACCTCGACGCGCGAGACCTTGGCCACGACCTTGTTGGGCGCCTCGACCGTCCCGTCGGGAGCGCGGCGCACGCCGGTCAGGCGGTAGCGCACGATGGCGGACGTCAGGTCGAGGAAGGCCGAGGCCTCGACGAGGCGCACGCCCTTGCGCAGGTACAGGTCGCACAGGGCGCTCTCGAGGGCGGACTCGGCCGGGCTGTGGATGAAGTTGAAGCCGTGGGGCGTGTCGCCCAAGGAGCCGCGCAGTCGGTCGACGGCCTGCTCCACCCGCGCGGGCGAGAGGCCGGCCGCGCCGAAGAAGGACAGCAGGCCGGCCTTGGCGCCGGCCTCGACCAGCGCCTCGGAGGCGATGCCGTTGGCCATGGCGCCGGTGGCGTAGGCGTAGCGCACGCGGTGCTCGCGGCGGAAGGCGGGATCGCCCAGGTTCTCCGGGAGAAGGGCGGGGGCGGAGACGCCGCCCACGGTGACGGCGTTCCGCAGGTCGGACAGGTCCAGGACGTCGTGGGCCTTTATAGGAATAGCGACGTGATTATAGCGCTTTTACAGCCGCCCCGGCGGGGCATTTGCTATCCTGCCGCCATGATCGGAGACATCACCCGCTGGATCATGGAGATGCTGCAGGCCCACGGCCCCATCGTGGTGTTCTGGGGCGTCATCATCGAGTCCGTCATCGTCCCCATCCCCTCCCCCCTCATCATCATGGGCGCGGGCGCTTTGCTCATCGAGCCGGGCCTCAGCTGGCCCGGCGCCTTCCTGCCCATCGCGACGCGCATCGTCCTGCCGGGCGCGGTCGCCTCGACCTTGGGCGCGTTCTTCGCCTACGGCATCGCCTACTGGGGCGGCAAGCCGATGATCGACCGCTTCGGCGGCTTCCTGGGCTTCGACTGGGACGACATCCTCGCGATGGAGAAGCGCCTGGAAGGCCGCACGTCGCTGATGATCTTCCTCCTGCGCGCCGCGCCCATCGTGCCGCTCTCGCTCATCTCCGCCGCCGCCGGCGTGCTGCGCCTGCCCGCGACGCGGTTCGCGCTGTGGACCTTCCTCGGCTCCATCCCGCGCTGCCTGCTCCTCGGCTACCTCGGCTACCTCTCGCGCGACACCTACGAGGGCCTGGCCAAGCACATCAACCGCGCCGAGTCGCTGATCTCCGCGGCCATCGTCGTCGGCGTGTTCGCCCTCGTGCTCTGGGCGCGCGCGCGCATGGCGCGCCGCTAGCCGGGGCCCCGCCCTTCTCTCGGACGGAGCCCCGGCCTCGCGCTACGCCGCGGCCTTGGCGACCCCGCCCGCCTGCTTCCAGCGCTCGAGGATGAGCGCCGAAGCCGCCGCGCGCGACTCGGCCGTCGTCGGGTGGGCGATGTCGTACCAGCGGTCGACCGCGGCGCCCTTGCCCTTCTCGGCCGGGAAGACGACGAACGGCTCGTCGTCGGCCGGGTCCTCCCTCTTGAGCACGCGGATGCCCTTGATGACGAAGGCGTCCGCGATGGTCAGCTCCGCGAAAGCCAGCAGCTTGGTGGCGCGCCCCGAGGCGTCGTCGTAGAGCCGCACGCGCGCGTCCAGTCTCGGCATGTCCATGGTTCCCTCCTCACGTCGTTAGGTAGCGTCACTTACCATACGACCGAGGGGGGCCGGAAGTTCCCTTCGCAGCGCGTCTAGGCCCTGGGCCCCCCTTCACGGGGACCGACCGGCCCTCCCGCAAAGGCGGACGGCCGGGCACACTAAAGGTATGAAGGCCGCCCTCGCGTTGCTCTGCCTCCTCGCCGCGCCCGCGCGCGCCGAGAACCCCGTCATCTGGGGCGGCGGGCTCGAGGGCTTCCCCCGCTTCCAGCGCGCGGCGGAGCCTCCGGCCGGGGTGGACGTCCCCCTCATGCCCCGCACGGGCCTCGGCTCCCTGTTGCTCGCCAAAGACCTGTCCGAGCGCGCCGCGCTCGACCGCATCATCGCCCATATGATGTCCGCTCCGACGGCGCGCGAGCTCGCTCCTGAGTTCCTCGCCCTGAACCGCGCCGTGCGCGTGATCTTCGACCCCGAGATCGAGACCCGCGTCATCCAGCGCGACGGCCGTCTCGTTCTGGACGGGGAGAAGGGCTTCTTCGAAGACGCCGAGCACGGCCCCAGCGTCCACATCAGCCCGCTGTACCGCGACCCGGCCTGGCTCGATGAGGCGGCGAGCACCCTCGCGCACGAACTGCTCGGTCACGCGACGATGAACCTGAAGAACAAGGCCGTGGCCGGCATCCTGCTGCGCCACGTGGCCGACGAGACCTACGCCTCCCTCGTGGGCTCCGCGGTCGGGCTGGAGCTGGGTGACCTCGACATCGTGGAGGAGTCCCAAGAGCTGGCTGGCGACCGCGCGAGTGTGGAGGCGGCGCGCGCCGAGTTCGGCCTCGGCTACTCGTTGACCTTGACTACCGCGGAGATGGCCGACGCGCGCGGCGCTTACGAGGCCCGGCTGGCCCGCTACCGGCGCGACATCGCCCAGGCCGAGGCCCGCCTCCCCACTTTCGGCTTCTATCGCGAGGCCGTCGACCACTTCCGGGCCGAGCACGGCGCGCCGGCCTCCGAGCACGCGGCGCTGCTGGAGGAGCTCGAGGGGATCCGCGCGGGCACGGCCCGCCGCATCGCCAAGCTCACGAAGACCGCGGACTTCATCCAGACCCATATCGGACGGCTCGACTCGGGACGGGCGAAGCCCAGCGCGGCCGAGCTGGCGCGCGGCGCCTCGCACCCGGCCGTCGCCGACCTCGAGGCCCGCGTCG
>CAZTZW010000251.1:0-4800 GCA_964618085.1 uncultured Elusimicrobia bacterium | reverse complement strand
CTCTACCTCGCCCTGCTGTTCCTCTACAGCCTGGCCGGCTCGCTCCAGATCAGCCAGCTGTCCCAGTTCTTCTCCATGGGCTACGCCCCGGCGCTGGCCGCCTCCGTCATCGCGCTGGGCATCCTCGTGGGCGCGGCGGGCAAGTCCGCGCAGTTCCCGCTGTTCATCTGGCTGCCCGACGCCATGCAGGGCCCGACGCCCGGCTCCGCCCTCATCCACGCGGCCACCATGGTCGCCGCCGGCATCTACGTCGTCGCCCGCCTGTACTTGGTGTTCCTCGCGGCCCCCGACGTCATGGCCCTCATGGCCTGGATCGGCTGCATCACCGCCTTCATGGCCGCCGCGATGGCGCTGGTGTCCTACGACATCAAGGGCGTGCTCGCCTTCTCGACCGTCTCCCAGCTCGGCTTCATGATGTGCGCGCTGGGCGCGGGCGGCTACACCGCGGCCCTGTTCCACCTGACGACCCACGCCTTCTTCAAGGCGCTGCTGTTCCTCGGCGCGGGCTGCGTCATCCACGCGGTGCACACCAACGACATGCGCCAGATGGGCGGCCTCTCGAGCAAGATGCCGGTCACTTTCGTGACCATGCTGCTGGCCTGCGGCGCCATCGCGGGCCTGCCCATCCTCTCGGGCTCCTACTCCAAGGACATGATCCTGGCCTACGTGTACGAGTTCTCCAAGCCCATGTTCTGGATCATGCTCGGCACGGCCCTGATGACGGCGTTCTACATGTTCCGCCTCATCTTCCTGACCTTCACCGGCTCCGACCGCGACCATGAGAAGCACCACCACGCCCACGAGGCGCCGGCGCTGATGAGCGGGCCGCTCATCCTGCTGGTCATCCCGACCGTCGTCTCGGGCCTGGCGCTCAACGGGGTCATCTTCAAGCTCCTGCCCAAGCCCGTCCTCCAGGTCGCCCCCGGCCACGCCGTCGCCGCCGAGGTCCTCCACGACGCGCCGGCCGACCCTCATGCGGCTAACACTAACGAGCACTCGGCCGCGCCCGCCAAGGCGGACGCCCACGCTCCGGCTCCCGCCGCGGCGGCCGCCGAGACCGCTCACGCGCCCGCCGCGGAGCATCACGGCGACGCGCATCACGGGGAAGGCCACCTGCCGCCCTTCCTGCACTACCTGCTGTGGGTGCTGGTGCCCGCCTCCATCGGCTTCTCGTACTTCCTCTACAAAGGGCCCAAGTACCCCGTCGCCGACTCGCTGAAGTCGACGTTCTCCGCGGTGTTCACCCTGCTCGAGCGCCGCTGGTACGTGGACGACGTCTTCTACGCCCTGGTCAAGGTCTGCGACAAGGTCGCGGCCCTGTGCTTCTGGGTGGACGCCAACATCGTCGACCGCGTCTTCGTCGACGGCTGGGGCCTGGTCATGCGCGTCTTCGCGCACGTCAGCGACCTCATCGACGCCTTGTTCGTGGACCGCACCGTCGACGGCTTCGGCGGCTTGACCGTGGACGTGGGCGTGGGCCTGCGCTCCTTCATCAAGGACGGGCAGGTGCAGGAGTACCTGATGTACGCCGCCATCGCCTTCAGCCTCGCCGCCACCCTCATCTTGACGCGCTGATATAAACGGGAGAATAGAGAACATGCTGAGCCTGATCACCTGGGCGCCGCTCGCCGGAGCCCTCATCGTGCTGATGCTGCCCAAGGAGAAGGTCAAGGCCATCCAGGCCGTGAGCTTCCTCGCCGCGGGCGTCTCGTTCGTCGCGTCGCTCATGATGCTCTCCAGCTTCGACGCGAACAGCTCCGCCATGCAGTTCGGCGAGCGCTTCGCCTGGATCCCGTCCATCAACGTCAACTACGCGCTCGGCGCGGACGGCCTGTCCTACCCGCTGGTGCTCCTGACGACCTTCATGTGCCTCATCGCCCTCATCGGCTCGCTGGGCATCGAGAAGCGCATCAAGGAGTACTTCTTCTGGTTCCTGGTGCTCGAGACCGGCATGCTCGGCGTGTTCGTCGCCCTCGACCTCATCCTCTTCTACGTGTTCTGGGAGCTGACCTTGGTGCCGATGTACTTCCTCATCGGCGTCTGGGGCGGCCCCAAGAAGGAGTTCGCCGCCATCAAGTTCTTCCTGTACACGCTGACCGGCTCCGTGTTCATGTTCCTGGGCCTGCTCGCGATGTACTTCAAGGGGGGGAACACCTTCGACATCATGGCCCTCATGCAGCTCGGCCCGACGTGGGAGCCCCGCTTCCAGATCATCGTCTTCCTGGCCCTGTACCTCGGCCTGGCGGTGAAGATCCCGGCCGCGCCGTTCCACACCTGGCTGCCCTTGGCGCACGTCGAGGCCCCGACGCCCATCTCGGTCATCCTGGCCGCCGTGCTCCTCAAGATGGGCGTGTACGGCCTGCTGCGCCTGTGCTTCCAGATCCTCCCGGCCGGCTTCCAGTGGTTCCTGCCCTTCCTCATCATCATCGCGGTCGTCAACATCGTCTACGGCGCCCTGTGCGCCATGGCGCAGACCGACATGAAGAAGATGGTGGCCTACTCCTCGGTCAACCACATGGGCTACTGCCTGCTCGGCATCGCCGGCATGACCGCCGCGGGCTTCACCGGGGCGGTGTTCCAGATGGTGACGCACGGCATCATCACCGGCGCGCTCTTCCTCCTGGTCGGCGTCATCTACGACCGCGCCCATACCCGCGACATCTCGGCCTTCGGCGGCCTGGCCCTCAAGACGCCGCTGTACGCCGGCCTGATGTTCCTGACCTGCTTCGCCTCGCTCGGCCTGCCCGGCCTGGCCGGCTTCGTCGGCGAGTTCATGTGCTTCCTCGGCGCGTTCCCGATGTGGAAGTGGTACGCGGCGGTGTCCGTGCTCGGCATCATCGCGACGGCGGCGTTCTTCCTGCGCATGATGCAGAAGGTCTTCCTCGGCACGTTCAACGAGAAGTGGGCCGGCATCGAGGACATGACCACCCGCGAGCTCGTGTCCGTGGTCCCGCTGGCCATCCTCACCGTCTGGTTCGGCGTCTACCCCGCGTGGCCCCTCAGCCTCATGAACAAGACCATCGCGGCGATGCTGGGGAAGTGAGATGACCAACCTCCGCCTGCTCGCGCCCGAGATGTGGCTCTCGGGCCTCGCGCTCCTGGTGCTCTTCGCCGACATGCTCACGCCCCTGAAGAAGGCGCGGTGGCTCTACCACCTCGCCTGGCTGTCGGCGGCGGGCGTGCTGGCGATGACCGCGCTGACCCTGTCGGCCGCCTCCGGCGCGCAGGGCGTGGGCTCGTTGTGGGCGGTGGACCCGTTCAGCCAGTTCCTCAAGATGTGCGTCCTGCTCACGACCGTGCTCTGCCTCCTCCTCGGGCTGGACTACGCGGGCCTGCCGGAGCGCCACGCCGGGACGTTCTCCTCGCTGGTCCTGCTCTCGGCCGCCGGCCTCATGGTCCTCGTCTCCGCCACCGACCTCCTGCTCGTCTTCATCGCGCTGGAGCTGGTGTCGCTGTCCTCCTTCGTGCTCACCGGCTTCGAGCGCCTGAACCCGAAGTCCAACGAAGGCGCCATGAAGTACTTCCTCTTCGGCGCGTTCTCCTCGGCCATCATGGTCTACGGCATCTCGTTCTACTTCGGCGCGACCGGCGGCACCAAGCTGGCCGCGACCGGCGCCGCGGCCTCGCCCCTGCTCCTGCTGGGCCTGGTGCTCATCCTCCTGGGCTTCGCCTTCAAGGCGTCCTTGGCCCCGATGCACTTCTGGGTGCCGGACGCCTACGAAGGCGCGCCGACGCCCATCACCGCCTTCCTGTCCATCGCCCCCAAGATCGCCACCTTCGGCGTCCTGGTGCGCGTGTTCGGCGTCGTCTTCCCGGCCCCGGCCTGGGAGCTGACCTCCCTGCTCGCGTTGATGGCCGTGCTGACCATGACCATCGGCAACTTCACCGCCATCTTCCAGGACGACGCCAAGCGCCTGCTGGCCTACTCCTCCGTCGCGCAGGCCGGCTACCTTCTCATCGGCCTGACCTCGGGCGGCGTCATGGGCCAGGAGGGCGTGCTGCTGTACTCCTTCACCTACATCGCGATGAACATCGGCTGCTTCGCCGTCATCCAGACCGTGGGCCAGTCCGCCGGCCACTACGGCCTCTCGGCCTTCGACGGCCTTTACAAGCGCTCCTTCGGCCTCGCCCTGGCGATGTCCTTCTGCCTGCTGTCGTTGGCCGGCATACCGCCCTTCGCGGGCTTCATGGGCAAGCTCTACATCTTCTCGGCCGCCGTGCAGGCGGACATGATGTGGCTCGCCATCGTCGGCGTGCTGAACTCGGTCGTCTCGGTCTACTACTACTTCCGCATCGCCCAGCGCATGTTCCTGCGCGAGCCCGCGGGCGAGCCCCAGCCCCTGCCCATCGGCGCCTTCGTCTGCGGCGGCGTGGCCGTGGCCGTGGTCGGCGTGCTCCTGTTCGGCATCCACCCCGAGCCGCTCATCGCCGGCGTGCGCGCCTCGACGCGCTTCCTTCCCTGACCGGTTTTAAGTAGAATAACTGTAAGATGCGGAACGCGGCGATTCTCCTTCTCCTGGCCGGTCCCGCCGCCGCCACCGTCCCCGCGTCGCTCGGCGCCTCACAGACGCTCGAGGCCCTCAAGGCCCAGGGCGTGCGCGACGGCATCGTCGAGGGCCGACCCGAGGACGCCGCGCGCAAGGCCGGCGTCGCCACGGACGGCAACCCGTTCCACATCCGCACCATCTCGCCCGTCGAGTACGTGCCGGCCGACGCCATCCGCCGCGTCGAGACCCCCATCGCCGAGCCGCCCGTGGTCGTCGCGCCGCGCGGCCCCGTCGCCGAGCCCGTCACGACGCC
>CAZTZW010000250.1:0-4811 GCA_964618085.1 uncultured Elusimicrobia bacterium | reverse complement strand
GCGCTACGGGGATCCTGCCGATTCGCAGTACGACGGGCGGCATCTGCGCACGGGCGGCCCGCCGAAGTTCGAGAACTTTCGCTGGCTGACGACCGACAACACGAAGTCGCCAGCGACCGTCGCCGAAGCCCTCGAAGCGCTCCTTGAACGCCTCGGGCGTGATGATGGCGGGCGTGGCGGAGACCACGACGCCCTCGCGCACGCGGGTGCGGTCGGGCATGTCCTCCACCGGGGAGAAGAGCTGGTACTCGATGCGCGTGGCTCCGAAGGTCGCCAGGCGCCGGGAGGGCGCGCGCAGGACCTCGGTGCCGGCGAGCAGTCGGGCGAAGACCTCTTTGTCCACGAGGACATTCTACCAGAGCCCGGCGAGGCCGAAGGACCTAGAACATATGGGACTTAGGTCTTTACTCGGAATAGGTCTTTTGGTAAGATGCGGCCAAGACTCGCCTGGAGGAACACCGAGACCATGAGAACCGCCCGCCTCGTCCTGACCGCCGCCCTGCTCGCCGCCGCGCTCCCCGCCGCCGCCGTGGACTTCGACGCCGCCATCGACGCCGCCGCCGTCTTGAGCGAAGCCGAGGCCGCCGCCGTCTCCGCCGCGCCCGTCGCGGCCGCGACCGTGCGCGCCGCCTCCTTCCGCCGCTACGAGCGCGACTGCGCGTCCTTCCGCTTCGGCCCGAACGACGGGCTGGCCTCCGACGCCGTGTGGCTGCGCAGCACCGAGTGGGTCGAGGAGTGCTACCAGACCGGCGACCCCCGCCACGGCGGCGGCCGCCAGTGCCACGAGCGCCCGGGCCGGACCTACCGCGAGCGCGTGCAGGTCACGCTCACCGAGCGCAAGCCGCTTGCGCCCTGGGAGTCCGACAGCTTCCAGGTGTGCCTCGAGGGCCCGTGGGTCGACGTCCGCCAGGGCGAGAGCGCCTACGAGTACCGCCGCGCCTCCGGCACCGGGCAGGAGGCCTCCATCGTCGCCACGCCCGTCAAGAAGACCCCGATGCGCCCCGACCCGACCGGCGTGACCGCGGTCTTGGCGGCGGACCTGACGGCCACGTTCACCGACAAGTGGGCCTCCTACTACCAGGGCGAGAAGGTCGTGCTCAAGTTCACCCTCAAGAAGCACCTGCCGAACTGGTTCGACCCCGTCATCTTGGAGAAGGAGACCGAGCTCGACGTCGCCTCGTCCTACGCCGTGGACATGGCGGCGGAGCTCGTCGCGGCCGCCTCCAAGCCCGAAGCGGGCAAGACCTACTACATCGAGTACCAGGTCAAGCGCGTGGGGGCGGTCTCCAAGCCCGTCTTCACGAAGGCCCTCGAGTCGAACAAGGCCGCCTACGTCCCGTCGGCCGCGGTCGCCGCGAACTAAGCTCTCAACGTACGCCGAGACTGTCGGCCCCGCCGTGCGGCCCCTGGCGGGGCCGCTGCTTTTCCGGTAGAATCGCGCCATGGCCAAGAAGAACGCCGCCCTCGACGTGCGCGGCCTCCCCACGCGCGAGCAGTTCTTCGCGCGCCTGCGCCGCCGCAGCGCCTCCAACGCGGACGACCTTGACCGCGAGATCGAGGAGAAGTGCGTGCGCGAGCTGACCGTGATGATGTGCGATTCCTCCGGCTTCAGCCGCAAGACGCACGACTACGGCATCCTCCAATTCCTGGCGGTGATGACGCGCTGCTACGACAAGCTGGTGCCGCTGGTGTCCGCCGCCGGCGGCTATACCATCGCCCACGGCGCCGACAACCTGCTGGCCGTGTTCCCGGACCCCGCGCACGGCGTCGCCGCCGCCGTCGAGATGCAGCGCTGGCTGGCCGGGCACAACGAGGACAAGCACGACCGCGAGCAGTTCAACCTCTGCATCGGCCTGCACCACGGCAAGATCATCCGCCTCAAGGACGACATCTACGGCGACAAGGTCAACGTCGCCGCCAAGATCGGCGAGGACCTCGCCTCCAAGGACGAGATCCTCGTCACGGGCGAGGCGGAGCGCCTCCTGCCGGCCCGCTTCAAGCGCAAGTACGCGCGCACCGTCGCCCTCGGCGGCAAGGAGTTCGAGCTCCACCAGGTCGCCTGGAAGAAGTGAGGCGCGCGGCGGCGGTCCTGCTGCTGAGCGTCCTCGCCTCGGCGTGCTCGACATCGGCGGACGACGGGCCGGCCTGCCCTCATGAGGGCGTGCCCGACCGGGCGAGCGTCGTCTCGGTCCGCCACACCCCGCTCCAGGCCGCGCTCCGGCGCGACCTCTCCCTGGCCCAGATCTCGGCCATCGGCCAGGGCTCCGGCGGCGGGCGCCTCCAGGGCCTGACCGTCGTGGACCACAACTACGAGCATAAGTGGAAGCGCACCATCTCCACCTCGCGCAAGCCCGGGCGCATGTGCGTCTGGCTCACCGAGTTCACCGTGGACCTCACGCCCGGCAAGGTCGAGGTCTACGTGCCCCGCGAGTACCCCGACGGCTCGTGCGAGGAGGGCGAGGTCCTGCGCCACGAGCGCGAGCACGAGTACGCCCACAAGGTCTCGCTCGACGAGTTCTCCGCGCGCCTCTCGTCCGCCTTCGCCGCCGCCGATTGGCTGCCCGTCGAGGGCGCCCCGCTCGAGGTCTCCGACGAGGCGGAGGCCGACAGGCGCCTCGCCGCCAGCTTCGCCAAGGTGTTCGAGCCCCAGCGCGCCGCCTTCCTCGAGGAGCTGGGCAAGCGCAACGCCGTGCTGGACCTCCCGGAGAACTACATGTGGGTGACGAGCCGCTGTTCGGGCTGGAAATGACGGTTGACCACGGTCAACTTTCCTGATTGACGAAAGTCCTAAAGCTTATATGGGCCTTTCGGGCATCATAGGCGCATGAACACTTTCTTCCTCTCCCTCTTCGCCGCGACCCTCGCCATCCCCGCCGCCGCCGGCGTCTCCGAGACCGCCTGGTCCCTCGGCGCGGCCTTCGAGTCCGGCGTCGAGGCGGTCCAGCCCGCGCCCGCCGTCGACGCCTTCGCCGGCGTCGACGCCTGCGGCGTCCTCGACATCAAGACGTTCCGCGCCATCCCGCTCGACGAGGCCTCCGAGATGGCCGCCCCGTGCGTGAACGCCGTCCTCGCCAAGTACGCGGCCGCCGGCGGCCTCAAGAAGGGCTTCCTCCTGGCCGCGCAGAACGGCGAGGCCGCCCAGACCGGCCTCCTCCTCAAGACCGACCTGCCGCTCGGCTCCCAGGGCCTGCGCGACCTCCAGGCCGGCCTGGCCCGCCGCGACGGCCGCATCCTCGGCCACAAGGTCCGCGTCCTGCGCCAGGGCGAGGCCGAGCCCGCCTCCGTCAGCGCCATCCAGAACGCCCTCTCCGCCTGCATGATGCCCACCGTCGTGCGCGACCTGCGCACCGGCGAGGACTTCGTCAAGATCTACGGCCGCTGCCTCACCCGCAACCGCGACCTCAAGATCAACGAGGTCCGCGGCGGCGAGGGTCTGTCCATCATCGTCCAGACCGAGGCCGACCGCGCCCAGATCGAGGCCTACAACGGCTTCATCACCGTCAACGCCGGCAAAGGCCCCGTGACTTTGATGGTCCAGGCCTACGGCGTCCGCGTCGCCCTCCCCTGAAGAGCCGGGGACTGTCCCCTTAAGCTGGGGGACAGGTCTGTTAACCTAGGTGCCTGTCCCCTTTGTTAACATGTCCGCCTTGGCTCCCAAGACGAAGGCCGTCTCGCCCGCCTCGCGCCTGCCGGCGCGCTCGTTCCGGCTCCCTAACGGCTTGGTCGTCGTGGTGCAGACCGACCGCACCGTCCCGCTGGTCGCGGTCTCGCTGACCTACAAGGTCGGCTCCCTCGATGAGGAGAAGGGCCGCGCCGGGTTCGCGCACCTCTTCGAGCATCTCATGTTCCAGGGCACGAAGAACCTGCCGCCCAACGCGGTCTCCAAGTTCGTGGAGGAGAGCGGCGGGGTCGACAACGCGTACACGATGAAGACGAACACCACCTACCACGAGACCGTGCCCGCGTGGGCGCTGGACGCCGTGCTGTGGTGCGAGGCCGACCGCATGCGCGGCCTGCTCATCTCGCCGCGCGAGCTCGAGGTGGAGAAGCGCGTGGTCATCGAGGAGATGCGCCAGAGCTATCACAACCAGCCCTACCGCCGCGCGACCGACGCGGAGATGGGCAAGCTCGCCTTCACGCGCTGGGAGTCCTCGCACCCCACCATCGGCGACGAGCACGACCTGCGCGCCGCGAGCCTGGAGGACGTGCGCGCCTTCTACGACCGGCACTACGCCCCCAACAACGCCGTACTGGCGCTGGCCGGCGACGTGACCGTCGCCGAGGCGCGCCGTCTGGCGGCGAAGCACTTCGGTCCCATCCCGCGCCGCTCCATGCCGCCTCGCGCGGACCACTCGGAGCCGCGCCCGGCCTCCCCGCGCTCGGCCCGCGTCGAGGACCCGCTGGCCAAGACGCCGCTGCTGGTGCTGGCCTGGCACGCGCCCCCGCGCTCGGCCAAGGACTACTGGGCGCTGGCCGCGCTGGGCTCGGTGCTCTCGGGCGGCGAGGACAGCCCGCTGCATGAGGCGCTGGTCAAGAAGGCGCGTCTGGCCGTCTCCGCCGGGGCGCACATGCCCTACTGGAACAGCCACGTGACGCCGCGCGGCCCCGACCTGTTCGGGGTGTTCATCTCGCCGCGTCAGGACGCCGACCTGGCCGTCGTGGCCGCCGAGGCCGAGAAGGCTCTCGAGCGCATGCGCCGCGACGGTCCCACCGAGGAGGAGCTCGGCCGCGCCCGCACCCAGGCCGAGCGCGCCTGGCTCGAGGGCCAGCAGTCGCTCTCCGACCGCGCGCAGACGCTCAGCTCCTATACC
>CAZTZW010000249.1:0-4866 GCA_964618085.1 uncultured Elusimicrobia bacterium | reverse complement strand
CTTCGGGCGCGTCGTTGGGCGCGCTCAGGACGGAGGGCGCCGCGAGCGGGACCGAGAGCAGGGCCGGCGCGAGGGGCGCCGCGTGGGTCGCGGTCAGGGCCGGGGCCGCCGCGAGGGGCAGCGCCAGACCGGTCTTCACCGGCGTCACGGGGCGCGCCAGGGGCGCGGCCAGAGCGGGTGCGGCGGATGCTGCAAGCAGCAGCGCGGCGAGCAGACGGGCTTCATTTCGGTTCATCGATCCTTCCTCCATTGCGGAAATAGGCCATGAGACGGGTGAGGTGCTTCCCGTCGTTGACGACGTATAGGGGGCGCGCGGCGCCCGAGCCCAAAGACGAGGCGAGGCGGCGGCGGCGGGCGGCGATGCTGGCGGCGACGGCGTCGCGGGCGCGGCCGGACGTGTCGAGGACGGAGCGCGCGCCGGTCTCGGGGTCCTCGATCTCGACGCCGCGCACGCCTTTGGGCACGTCGCGCTCCAGGACGTCCTCGATGACGACCGGGACGAGCACGTGGCGGCGCGCCGCGGCCGCGAGCGCGCTCTGGTAGCCGTCGCCGTCGAAGTCCGAGATGGCGGCGACGACGCCGCGCTTGGGCGCGCGGGCGAGCGCCTCGCGCAGGCCGGCGCCGATGTCCGTGGCGCGGCCCTCGGGGACGAACTCCTGGATAGCCGTGTAGAGGCGGCGCGCGTGCGCCGCGCCGCGGCGAGGCGGGATGATCTTCTCGACGCGGTCGCTGAACAGCACGGCGCCCACCAGCATGTCCTCGCGCGCGCCCGCCAGCGCCATGGCCCCGGCCAGTTCGGCGGCCACGTCGCGCTTGGTCATGCCGGAGGAGCCCTGGAGACCGGAGCGGCTCACGTCGACGACCAGCATGAGGGGGATGTCGGGGTCTTCCTCGAAGCGCTTGGCGTGGAGGACGCCGGTGCGCGCGCTGACGCGGTGGTCCACCTGGCGCCAAGGCTCGTCGGTGTGGGGCACGGCGTCGTCCGGGTCGGCGCCGAAGCGCACGGCGTCGGGAGAGCGGAACTCGCCCTTGAGGAGCTTGTCCCACTGCACGGCGCTGCCGGCGCGCTCCACCTCGCCGCGGCGCGACGCGGGCTCCGGCTTCTTGGCGTCCGCGGAGGAGGGGCGCAGCGAGAGCCATCCGGCGAGCAGGGCCAAAGCGAGGACGACGCCGCCCGCGGCCAGCGCCGGCCAGAGGCCGATGACCGGCCCGAGCGAGAAGGAGGGGAGGGTGAAGGCCAGCCCGGGGATGAGGCCGCCCAGCTTCGTCGTCTCGTCCTGCTTGGGAGCGGGGGCCTCGCGGCGGCGGGAGCGCGTGCCGTCGCCGGCGAGCATGGCCAATAAGAGCAGCAGGGCGCCGGGCGCGAGGAACCAATGAGCCACGCCGTTCTCCACCTTCGCGCTGCCGGCCCCCTGGGCCTGGGCGTGCTCGGTGATGCGCGCGAGGACCTGGTCCATGCCGCCCTCGCCGGAGGCGCGCAGGTACAGGCCGCCGGTCTCGCGGGCCAGACGCTCGAGCGCCGCGGGATCGGAGCCCACGCGCACCGAGCCGTTGCGGAGGTACTCGCCGAGCTTCGGGCGGTGCTCGGGAGGCACGCGCAGGCGCGCGTTCTCGCGGCCCAGTCCGATGGCGTAGATGGTGATGCCGTGCTTCTTGGCCTCGGCGATGGCCTCGTCGAGGAGCTGGCGCTGGTCCTCGCCGCCGTCGCTGAGGACGATGAGCACGCGCTGGCGAGCGCCCATGTCGCGGGCCGCCGCGAAGGTGCGCACGGCGCCGTAGACGCCTTGGGAGAGGTCGGAGCCCTCCGGGAGGTAGATGGCGTCCTGGCCGAGGTGATAGAGCTGGAACAAGGCGTTCTTGTAGTCGTCGGAGAGCGTGGCCTCGCCGGGGCGGCCCGCGAAGGGGACGATGGCCACGCGGTCGGTGGCGCTGCCGTTCTCCAGCCACTTGAGGAAGCGCTCGATGCCGGCGGTGGACTCCGCGAAGCGCTCGTCCTCCGCCCACAGGACGCTCAGGGAGACGTCCTGGAGCACCACGACGTCCTTGCCGCCGAAGGAGAAGCTCCGCTCCTTGGTGCCCAGCGAGGGCGCGGCGGCGCCGAGGGCGAGCATGACCGCGGCCGCCAAGGCCAGCGCGGTCCGCCGCAGGTAGGCGCGGCCCGGCATCCAGGACAGCGCCGAGGCGGGCGTCGAGGCGGGCGCGACGGCCTTCACGCCGCGGTGGTGGGCGCGCAGGCGCAGGTAGAGGAGGACGCCGAGCACGGGCAGGGCCAGCGCCGTCCAGACGAGGAAGTCGGGCAGGTTCCAGACCACGCTCAGGTCGCTGAAGGCCAGCAAGGGCGCGAAGCCCCAGGCTTGTCCGGGGGCGCGCTCGCCGTAGCCGCCGCCGGGGCCGGGCTTGCTCCTCTGCTCCAGCTCGCGCAAGGCTCCCTCGCCGGGGCGGGCCTTGCCGGGCTGCTTCCCGTCCTTGGACGGGGCCTTGCCGTCCTGGGGCTTGCCGTCGCCGCCCTTCGGCTCGCCCTTGCCGTCCTTCGGCTCGCCCTTGCCATCCTTCGGCTCTCCTTTGCCGTCGCCGTCCTTGGGGGCGGGAGGCTGGCGCAGCAAGGTCTCGTAGTTGGCCCGCGCCGCGTCGCGCAAGGTCTTGAGGCGGTTGTTGGCGGCGTAGCCGTCGGCGTCGGGCACGCGCAGGGCGTTGCGGTAGTGCTTCAGCGCCGCCTCGCGGTCGCCGGCCTGAGCCGCGGCGTTGCCCAGCTCGAGCTGGGCGGCGGCGAGCACGTCGCCGCGGCCCTGGTCGCGCGCGGCCTTGACGGCGCGCTCGAGGGAGCGCTCGGCGGCCGCCGGCAGCTGGAGCCGGCGCTGGAGCATGGAACGGTACAGGTCGACCTCGGGGTAGCCGGGGTGCAGGCGCGCCGCCTCGTCGAAGCGCTCCAGGGCCTCCTTCTCCTTCCCGCTCTCCAGGAGGCGGATGGCGTCGCGTATCTCCGGGACCTCGCGGTAGGGGAAGTAGTCGAGCAGGGAGCCTCGCGGCGCCGCCGGCGCGGCGGCCTGCTGCGCGGGGACCTGGGCGAAGAAGGGTAGGGGGAGCGGCTGGCCCGCCGTCAGCATCAGGGCCAGCGGCGCGACGGCGAAAGCGCCGCGGCTGGGGATGCGGCCCAGTCTCGCGGGACCGGCCTGGAGCAGCAAGGAGAGGAGGAGCAGTCCCAGCGCCCAGGCCGCGTACTCGTGGTCGTGGTGGATGGGGCGGGGCGGGCTGGTCACGTTCACCCAGGCCTTCTCGAGCTTGTCGATCTCGGCGAAAGCCGCGTCGAGGGCGTTCTTGTCGTGGACCCAGAAGAAGCGCCCGCCGGTCTCCGTGGCCATCATCTCCAGCACGCGCTGGTCGGAGTCGCCGGGCACGCCGATGGCGAAGATGCGGATGCCGAGCTCCTTGGCGCGCCGCACGGCCTCTATCGGGTTCCCGCCCACGCCGTCGCTCAGGAAGATGACGGCCTTGTGGCGCTCCTTGGCGAGGATGGCGTCGAGCACGCGCGGGTGCTTGCGCGCCTCCTCCAGCGCGGCGGAGAGGCCGCGGCTCTTGAGCGCGTCGCGCACCGCGGCCGCGCCGGACACGCTGCGGACGTCGAGGTCCACGATGGCGTTCTCGACGAAGTGCTGGAGCGCGGTCTCGATGCTCAGCGGGATGTTGGTCCCGCCGCCGGCCTGGACCTGGGCGAAGCCCGCGAGGAGGGCCTCGTAGTCCAACGTGAGGCTCATGACCAGGCGCGACCGGTCGTCGAACACGACGAGGCCCAGGCGGTTGGTGGTGCCGCGCTGCTTCTCGACGAACTGCCGCGCGGCCTCCTTGGCCGCGTCCATCTTGCTGCGGTCCTGCGTCCCGGGCATGGGCCCTCCCATGCTGCCGGAGCGGTCCACCACGATGAGGTTGTCGAGCGAGGTGACGACGGCCTGGCCGCGGCGGTAGCCCCATTGCGGGTCGGCCAGCGCGCCGATGGTCAGGACCAGGGCCGCGGCCTGGAGGGCGCGCGGGACCCAGTCCAGCAGGCGGCGCAGGCCGGGACGTCTCGCGAGGAAGGCGGAGGAGGGCGCGGCGGCGGCGGGGACGCCCTTGCGCGAGCGCCACCACTTCCAGCCCAGCAGGGCGGCCGCGGGGATGAGGGCCGCGAACCACAGCGGAGCGCCGTAGGTGACGCCCATGACGGTGAAGCCGGACGCCTGGCCCGAGGCGGGCATGGCGCCGGCGCGCCGGGGCGCCAGCTCATCGACGACGCGGCGCGCCCGCTCGCGGTCCTGCGCCGGGTCGGCGCCTTCCACGCCGGCGTAGAGCACGCGCGACACGGAGCCCGCCAGCTCGTCGAGCGCGGCGCGGGCGGGTTCGGGCAGGGCGCCTTTGCGGGCGGGCGCGAGCCTCTCCACGTAGGAGTCGCGCGCCCGGGTCAGCTCGAGGAGGCGCTTGCGCAGGACCTTCTCGATGTCGCCGCGTCCGGCGGTCATGCGCTCCTCGAGCTCGGCCTTCAGGAAGCCGTGCCGCTCCTCGAGGCCGGCCAGGTGGCGGCCCATGCGCTCGCGCATCTTGGCCGCGCGCTTCCCCGCGGTCTTGGAGCCCGAGGCGGCGGCGCGCTCGAAAGGGTCGAGCACGCGGTGCCAGTGGCGCACGCTGTTGGCGATGAGCTCGCGGTCGGCGGCGAGGGCCTCGGTCACCAGGCGGTGGCGGCGCAGGTAGGCGCTCTCGCGGTCGTCCGCCGCCGCCTTCGCGGCGACGGGCGGGGCGTCCACGCGCTCGATCATGCCCCGCAAGGTGCGCGCGGCGGTGGAGAGGTCCTCGGAGTACTCCGCGTCGAGGCCGTAGAGCCGGCCGACGAAGTAGTTG
>CAZTZW010000248.1:0-4868 GCA_964618085.1 uncultured Elusimicrobia bacterium | reverse complement strand
GTATGCCCGGGAACTCGGCGCGCACCGCGCGGTCGGCCTCGGACAGCATGGCGGTCTTGGCCTCCAGGGAGACGCCGGCCGGGTCGGCCAGCACCGGCATCTCGTAAGAGGCGCAGGGGCCGATGGCGGGCGCGGCGCCCGCGACGGGCAGCAGCCGCGACCGCAGCCGCAGGGCGGCGTCGGGAGAGACGTCTTGGGAATGGCCGAAATAGGTCTGCACGTCGGCGCCCTTCTTCTTCAGCACCCGCAGGCCAATGCCGAGGCGCGAGCCCGTGGTCACCTCGCGCACGCGCCCGTCCTCGACGAGGACGGTCGTCCAGGACGAGTCCTCGAGGAACACCTCGCCCGCGTCGGCGCCCGCCAGCGCGGCGGCGTAGCCCGCGGCCGCGTGTCGCGCCAATATCATGACTTGCTCCGGGGCAGGAGGGCGGTCACCGTGGTCCCCTCGCCGAGCTTGGAGCGCAGCTCCACCGAGCCGCCGTGCAGCTCGGCCACCTTGCGCACGTAGGCCAGGCCCAGCCCCATGCCTTCCTGCTGGCCGGTGAAGTCCTTCTCGATCTGGTGGAACCGGGAGAACACCTTCTCGTGGTCCTCGGGGGGGATGCCGGGCCCCGTGTCGGCCACCGACAGCGCGATCCAGTCGCCGTCGGCCTCGGCGCGCACGGCCACGGGCGGAGCGTTGGCGAGGTCGAACTTGACCGCGTTCTCGATGAGGTTCTTCACGAGCTCGACGAGCATGCCGCGGTCGCCGTCGATGATGAGGCCGGAGGGCGGCGCGTCCACCCGCGCCTTGCGCCGGGCCAGGCGGTCCTTCAGGGCCTTGAGGGCGTCGGACACCGCGTCGTCGACGGGGACGGGCTCGCGATGGACGGTGGTGTCGGGGCTCTCCAAGGTGGTGTAGCGCAGGAGCTTGTCGACGAGCTCTGCCAACTTGGATCCCTGCTCGGAGATGGTGCGCGCCGCCTTCATCGTCATCAGGTCGGCGTTCTTCTCGCTGAGCTCCATCATGAGGATCTCGGAGAAGCCGGTGACCGCCGCCAAGGGGGTCTTCAGTTTATGGGAGATGAGCGAGAGGAAGGAGCGCTTCATGCGCTCCTGCCGCCAGGCCTCGGTATCCTCGCGGAAGACGAACAGCCGCCCGCTGCGGTCGCCCAAGGGCGCCCAGCTCACGCGCCCCGAGAGCACGAGCAGGGTCGGCTCCTGGCGCACCGCGGCGAAGTCCTGGCGCGCGTCGACGCCGCTGAGCAAGGTGGGCAGGGAGGGCGTGATGACCATCCCTTTGAGTCCCGACTCGATGGTGGGAAGTTCCCCGAAGCGCTTGAGGGCCGCGTCGTTGGCCAGCAGGACCCGCCCGCTCTCGTCGGTGAGCACGCAGCCGTCGGTCATCTGCGCGAAGATGGTCGCGAGCTTGAAGCGCTCCGCGCGCAGAGAGGAGAACAGCCGCGCGTTGTCGATGGCGACGCCCGCCTGGGAGGCGAACGCCTCGAAGGTCAGCTTGTCGTCCTCGGTGAAGAGCCCGTCGCGCTTGTTGATGGCCTCGACCACGCCGATGAGCCGGCCTTTTAAAAGAATCGGGACCGCCAGAATGCTGCGCGTGGAGAACCCCGACTGCGCGTCGGCCGCCGCCGACCAGCGCGGGTCGTTCTTGGCGTCGTTGATGATCTCGGCCTTGCGCGACGCCGCGACCGCGCCGGCGATGCCCTGCCCCAGGCGTAGGCGCGTCTTGGCCGAGCGCTCGTCCATGCCCAACGCCACGTCGAAGTACAGTTCCTGGGTCTTCTCGTCGAGCAGGAGCAAGGACGCGGTCTCGGCGTCGACGACCCGCGAGGCCAGCTGCAGCACCGTGGTGAGCAGTTCCGACAGCTCGAGCTTGGAGGAGAGCAGACGGCCCACCTCCAGCAGGAGCTCCAGACGCTCGGCCTCGGTCTTCGCCATATCGGGTTACGCTATCAAATCCTCGCGGACCCCGTTGTGACGGGGCGCGCAGGCAGTATAAGAGGAACCCGTTACAGCCGCAAGTCACAGGCGGACCTTCTCCCGCGACCGGCTGGCCGCCTTGCGCATGGCCCCCAGCAGCGCCAGGTGGCGCGACAGCAGCAGCTTCTGCGCCTCGTCGCGCAGCTCCTCCGGATACTCCCGCAGCTCGGCCATCTCGATCATCTCCAGCAGCTGACGAGCGGACTTGGTCTTCCCCATGGTAAGCCTCCCCGAGGGGCGTCTCGCGCCCCTCTCCCTACCATACGACCGACCCCCCCGAAATGTTCCATCGACGCGGCCAAAGAGCTAGGATAGTCGCGTGCGAAACGCGCTGTTCCTCGTCGTAGCCGCCGCCCTGGCCGCGCCCGCCGTCGCCAAGACGCGCACCAAGAACATGCTCGAGACTTTCGAGCAGGGCAAGCTCGAGGACCGCGTCCGCGTCGCCCCCGCGATGGGCCGCTCCCGCGACAAGCGCGCCACCGACCTCCTGCTCGAGGCCTACAACCCCCGCAAGTCCAACCCGCGCGAGACCTTGGCGCTCACCGAGGCCCTGGGCCTCTCCGCCGACAAGCGCGCCATCCCGCCGCTCCAGGCCGCCTGGGACTACATGCGCACCGCCGACATGCAGATGGAGGGGGAACTCCCCGGTCATCTCCAAGCCTTGCGCCTCCGTATATTAGAAGCGTTCGCCCGCGTCGGCGGCCCCGAGGCCATCGCCGTCCTGTCCACCGCCGTCAACGACGCCGACCCCCGCGTCGTCGCCGAGGCCGCCAAAGGCCTGGGCCTTCTGCGCGTCAAGGACGCCATCCCCGCTCTCCAGCAGCTGGCCGTCAAAGGCGGCAACGTCGGCCAGTCCGCCATCGAGGCTTTGGCCGACATCGGCGACAAGCGCGCCATCAACACGCTCGAGCAGCTCCTCACCGGCTCCGACAAGCTCGTCGACGCCCAGGCCCGCTACGCCTTGGCCCGTCTCGGCCAGAAAGGCTACGTCGCCTCCCTCGAGAAGACGCTGGAAGGCGACCCGGGCGACGGCAAGGCCGCCATCCTGTCCGCCTACTACCTCGTCAAGCTCGACAAGAACAGCGGCATCACGTATCTCGATACCATCGCCCGCAAGCACGGCGACCCGCTGGCCCCGCTCGCCGTCGAGGCCCTGGGCAAGACCGACAACCCCCGCGCCGTCCAGCCGGTCGTGGAGGCCATGTCGGCCCCCGAAGCCCCCGTGCGCCTCATGTGCGCCCAGGCGCTCGCCCGCCTCGGCGGCGCCCGCGCCGTCTCCGCTCTCAAGAAGCTGCGCCAGGACTCCAACGTCGGCGTGCGCGCCCAGGCCATCCTCGGCCTCAACGACTGGGGCGAGTTCGACTAGCCGCCGAAGTCCCGAAAACCGCTATCCTAACCGCATGATCGCCCTCTTTCTTTCCCTCGCCGTCTCCGCCCACGCCGCCGCTCCCACCGCCAAGGAAGCCCAGGCCTTCATCGAGAAGGCCGAGGCGCGTCTCGACGAGCTGGGCGTCCTTTCCGCGCGCGCGTCCTGGGTGTACGCCACCGACATCACCCACGACAGCGAGAAGCTCGCCGCCGAGCTCGGCCGCCAAGCCTCCGCCGAGTCCGCCAAGCTCGCCCGCGAGGCCGTCCGCTTCGACAAGGTGAAGCTCCCCGCCGACCTTCGGCGTAAATTCCTCCTCCTGAAGCTCCAGTCCGCCGCCCCGCCCTCCCTCAAGGATCAAAAAGAACTGGCCGAGCTGGGCATCTGGCTCGATTCGACCTACGGCAAGGGCAAGTGGTGCCCGACGCCGGACACGTGCCTCACCGGCGACCAGCTCGAGGAGCTGATGGGCACCGAGCGCGACCCCAAGAAGCTCCTCGACATGTGGGTGGGCTGGCACAAGATCTCGGCGCCGATGCGCGACAAGTACGCGCGCTTCGTCGAGCTCTCCAACGTGGGCACGCGCAGCATGGGCTTCACCGACACCGCGCACTACTGGCGCGCCGGCTACGACATGAAGCCCGAGGAGTTCGAAGCCGAGCTCGACCGCCTCTGGCTGCAGCTCAAGCCCCTCTACGACAGCCTGCACGCCTACGTCGGCCGCAAGCTCAACGAGAAGTACGGCCCCGGCACCGTCGGTCCCGACAACCTGATCCCCGCCCACCTCCTCGGCAACATGTGGGCCCAGTCGTGGGACAACACCTACGACCTGGTCGCCCCGCCCAAGGCCAAGCCGACCTTCGACCTCACCAAGAACCTCGTCGCCAAGAAGGCCGACGAGGTCCAGATGGTGAAGTACGGCGAGGGCTTCTTCTCCAGCCTCGGCTTCGCCCCGCTCCCCCAGACCTTCTGGGAGCGCTCGCTCCTCAAGCGCCCGCGCGACCGAGAGGTCGTCTGCCACGCCTCGGCGTGGGACGTCGAGAACAACGACGACATCCGCATCAAGATGTGCACCAAGATCAACGCCGAGGACTTCGTCACCATCCACCACGAACTCGGCCACAACTACTACCAGCGCGAGTACGGCGGCCAGCCCCACCTCTTCCAGGGCAGCGCCAACGACGGCTTCCATGAAGCCTTGGGCGACACCATCGCCCTCTCCATCACCCCGGAGTACCTCAAGACCGTCGGCCTGATCGACAAAGTCCCCGGCCCCGAAGCCGACAACGACCTTCTACTGAAGATGGCCCTCGAGCGCGTGGCCTTCCAACCGTTCGGCCTGCTCATCGACAAGTGGCGCTGGGACGTCTTCTCCGGCAAGACCAAGCCCGCCGACTACAACAAGGCCTGGTGGAAGCTGCGCACCCACTACCAGGGCATCAAGCCGCCCGTCGAGCGCACCGAAGCCGACTTCGACCCCGGCGCCAAGTACCACATCCCCGGCAACACGCCCTACGCCCGCTAC
>CAZTZW010000247.1:0-4872 GCA_964618085.1 uncultured Elusimicrobia bacterium | reverse complement strand
CCCGCGACCCCGGGTACACGCCGGTCAGCACGTTGAAGAAGGTGGTCTTGCCCGCGCCGTTGGGGCCGATGACCGAGACGATCTCTCCCTCGTGGATGACGAGGTTCACCTGGTCCACGGCCTTCAGGCCGCCGAAGTGCTGGGCGAGGTCCTTCACCTCGAGGAGGATCTTGCTCATTCGGTCAGCTCCGCCTCCCGGCGCGAGGAGGGCAGGATGCCCTGCGGCCGGAACAAGGTGACCAGCACGAGGATGAGTCCGAAGAACAGGTAGCGGTAGTTGATCCACTCCGCCGAAAGCGTCGCCTGCATCACCATCGGCACGCCCGAGAGGATGAAGGCGCCCAGCAGCACGCCCGCGATAGAGCCCATGCCGCCGAGGACCACGATGGAGACCACGAGGATGGACTCCCAGAACACGAAGGACTCGGGCGTGACGAACTGCTCCCACATGGCGAACAGCGCGCCGGCGACGCCGGCGAAGACGCCCGAGAGGGTGAAGGCCAGGAGCTTGTAGTGGCGCACCGGGATGCCCGAGAGGCGCGCGGCGACCTCGTCCTCGCGGATGGCGACCCAGGCCCGGCCCACGCGCGAGTCCTCGAGGCGCCGCGACGCGACGGCCGAGAGCGCCACCGCCGCCAGGATGAGCAGGTAGTACTGCACGTTGGGGTCGGCCGACAGGAAGTCCAGCGGGCGCCAGGCCGAGAGCTGCATGCCCTTGGGGCCGCGAGTGAGACCGTCGAGGTTGTTGATGGTCAGGCGCGCGATCTCGCCGAAGCCCATGGTCACGACGGCCAGGTAGTCGCCGCGCAGGCGCAGGATGGTCACGCCCAGCAGGGCACGGAAGGCGACGGTCACGACGGCCGCCAGCAGCACGGCGACGGGGCCCGGCACTCCGCGCGACATCGCGATAGCCGCGGTGTAGGCGCCGATGGCGTAGAAAGCGATGTAGCCCAGGTCGAACAAGCCGACGTACCCTAAAGTGAAGTTCAATCCGAGGCCCAGGAGCATGAACAGGCCGATGACGCCGCCCACGCGCACGAGATAGGGCGACTCGGAGGCGTGCGCGACGAACGGGAACACGACGGCCGCGGCCAGCAGCACCCACGGCGTCCACTTCGAGTCGAAGAGCTTCCTCATACCTTCTCCGCCACCTTCTCGCCGAGCAGGCCCGAGGGCCGCACGAGGAGCACGATGATGAGCACCGTGAAGGCGATGACGTCGCGCCACTGCGCGCCGTTGGGGATGTAGCCCGAGGCGAAGACCTCGAGGAAGCCGAGGAGGAATCCGCCGAGCACCGCGCCGCGGATGCTGCCGATGCCGCCGAGCACGGCCGCGGTGAAGGCCTTGGTGCCGGGCAGGAAGCCCATGCTGTATTTGACGACCTGGTAGTTCATGCCGTACAGCACGCCGGCCGCGCCGCCCAGGGCGCCGCCCACGAAGAAGGTCAGGGCGATGACCTGGTTGGCGTTGATGCCCATCAGGCCCGCGGTCTGCACGTCGTCGGAGCAGGCGCGCATGGCCTTGCCCATCTTCGTGTGCTCCACGAACCAGTGCAGCAGGCCCATGAGCAGGAGGGACGCCGCGAGGATGACGATCTGGAGGGTGCTGATGCTCGCCCCCCCGACCGCGACCTGGCTGACGGGCACCGGGATGGGGAAGGAGAGCGCCTGGGTGCTGATCCACAGGAACACCGCGTTCTGGATGACGATGGAGATGCCGATGGCCGAGATGAGCGGCGCCAGCCGCGAGACGGTGCGCAGCGGGCGGTAGGCGAAGCGCTCGATGAGGACGTTGACCAGTCCCGCGCCCGCCATGGCGACGACGAACATCGCGACGAGGGCGAGAGGCCCCGTGCCGAAGACGGAGGGAGCGAGCGCGATGAGACCCAGCGCCATGAAGGACCCCAGCATGAGCACCTCGCTGTGCGCGAAGTTGATCATGGTGAGGATGCCGTAGACGAGCGTGTAGCCGAGCGCGATCAGCGAATAGATGGCGCCCAGCGTCAGCCCGTTGACGACCTGCTGGAGGAACAAGGGGTTTAGCGGACGGTGACGAAGACGCGGTCCTTGCCCTTGGCCTGGGTCATGGTGACGATCTTGTTGAGCGTGTCGCCCTTCTGGTCGAAGGTGGTCTTGCCGAGCAGGCCGGTGTAGTCCGTCTTCGCCAGCTCCGCGATGACCTTCTGGCGGTCGGGCGCGCCGGCGCGCTCCATCGCGGCCAGGATGATCTGCGCGGCCTCGTAGCCGAAGTGGTCGAAGGGCTTGAGCTCCTCGCCGGAGCCGGTGAAGCGCTTCTTGTAGTCGTCCATGAACTTCTTCGCGCTCGGGAGGTCCTCGACGGGGATGCCGACGATGGAGAGGTACGCGCCGTCGGCCGACTCCCCCGCCACGTCGAAGAGGCCGGAGGTCTTGGAGCCGTCGCCGGAGATGAAGGCGAACGGGAGCTTCATGCCCAGCTCCTTCATCTGCTTGAGGAGCAGGCCCGACTCGGTATAGAGGCCGCCGAAGTAGATGCCCTCGGGCTTGTTCTTGTCGCCCTGCAGCTTGGTGAGCAGGGCCTTGAAGTCCTTGTCGCCCACGGCGACGCCGTCTTCGGAGACGATCTTGCCGCCCAAGGACGCGAAGGTCTTGGCGAACTGCTCGGCCAGGCCCTGGCCGTACGGGGACTTGTCGTGGAGCAGGGCCATGCGGCGCTTGCCCAGCTTCTTATAGGCGAACTCCGCGGCGTAGGAGCCCTGGACGTCGTCGGTGGGGCAGACGCGGAAGACCATCTTCGGCCCCTGCCAGTCGGAGGAGAGCTGCTGAGCCGTCACCTCGGGGTTGGTCGCGGCGGGCGTGACCATCGCCACGGGCGCTCGCGCGTAGACCTTGGCGGCGGGGATGGCGGAACCGGAGTTGTAGTGGCCCACGACCGCGACGATGCGCGGGTCGGAGACGATGAGGTTGGCGACGTTGACGGCTTCCTTCGGGTCGGCGCGGTCGTCGTAGGGCGCGGCCGCCAGCTTATAAGGGAACCTCTTGGCGGCGTTGGCTTCTTCCACCGCGAGCTCGACGGCGCGGCGCAGGCCCTGGCCTTCCGTGCCCATGTCGCCGGTCAGCGGCACCGCGACCGCGATCTTGACGACCTTCTCCTTGGGGCCGCAGGCGGCGGCGAGGGCGAGCAAGGCGGCGAACGCGGCGAAACCGGCGCGGCGGGCAGGGGTCATCAGGGCATCCTCCAAGAATTAGCGTCGCGGCGCGATTATGCCTCATTGCGCCGGGAGTTGTCTACGCGCCGCTTCGCGGAGGGCCTTATCGGGTATAATATCCCCTAATGCTTAAAAACATGGTGTCAGGCTGGTTGTCTCCGTCGCGCCGCCGCAGCCCGGCCGGTCTCGAGGACCGCATCCGCCCCGGAGCGTCCGCCGCTTCCTCTACTAAGGGAGTCCCGCCGCGCCTCGCCGAGACCATCGAGAAGTCCCAGGCCGCCCTGCTGCGTCAGCAGAACGTCGAGGACGGCTTCTGGTGCGGCCCCATCTTCGGCGACACCACCATCGACTCCGACACGGTCATGCTGCTCAACTTCCTGGGCCGCGGGACCTCCATCAAGGTCCGCCGCCTGGCGAACCATCTCCTCAACAATCAGAACGCCGACGGCGGCTGGGGCCTCTACGCCAACGGCGCCTCCGACGTGTCGGCGACGGTCAAGGCGTACTGGGCGCTGAAGTTCGCCGGCCACTCGCCCAACGAGCCCCGGATGGAGGCCGCGCGCAAGCGCATCAAGGCCCTCGGCGGGATCCACAAGGTCAACACCTACACCAAGTTCTACCTCGCGGTCTTCGGGCAGTACGACTGGCGCGGCGTGCCGTCCATCCCGCCCGAGATCATGCACTTCCCGAACTGGTTCTACTTCAACCTGTACGAGATGTCGGCGTGGACGCGCTCCATCGTGGTCCCTCTCTCCATCGTGTGGGCGACCCAGCCCGCGGTGCCGTGCCCGGCGCACGCCACCATCACCGAGCTCTTCCCCGACAGCCGGCGCCACATCCCCCTCTCGGAGACCTTGGCCGAGAAGGGGTTCTGGGCGCGCTTCTTCCTCGCCTGGGACGATTTCTTCAAGGTCATGGAAGGCCGCGGCGGCCATTGGATCCGCGTCTGGGCCCTGCGCAAGGCCGAGGACTGGATGCTCGAGCGCCTGCAGGACAGCGACGGCCTCGGGGCCATCTACCCGGGCATCGCCAACACCATCATGGCGATGAAGTGCCTGGGCTACCCGGACACCGACCCGCGCCTGGTCGCGCAGCTCCAGGAGCTCGACCGCCTCGAGGTCCCCGGCGAGGACACGACGCGCTATCAGCCGACCCGCTCCCCCGTCTGGGACACGGTCATCACCATGATCGCGCTCGCCGAGTCCGGCCTCGACCGCGCCCACCCGGCGCTGGTGCAGGCCTGCCAGTGGGTCATCTCCAAGGAGATCAAGGTCCGCGGCGACTGGGCCATGACCAACCCCGACGGTCCCACCGGCGGCTGGCACTTCCAGCACAACAACGTGTTCTACCCCGACGTGGACGACACGGCGATGACCTTGCTCGCGCTGCGCCACGTCCACCTCGAGGAGCCCAACGCCCTCATCCGCGAGAAGTCCTTCCGCCGCGGCCTGGAGTGGCTGCTCTCCATGCAGTCGTCCACCGGCGGCTTCGCGGCCTTCGACAAGGAGAACACCAAGGTCCTCCTGACGAAGATCCCCTTCGCCGACCACAACGCGATGATCGACCCGCCCACCAGCGACATCACCGCGCGCGTGCTCGAGCTCCTCGGCTACATCGGCTACGACAAGACCCACCCCGCCTGCGCCAAGGCCATCCGCTTCGTCAAGGACGAGCAGGAAGCCGAC
>CAZTZW010000246.1:0-4890 GCA_964618085.1 uncultured Elusimicrobia bacterium | reverse complement strand
ATTCGTCGGCGGCCATCAGGTAGACGACGGCGTCGCCCTTGAGGGTGTCGTCGTTGTGGGTCGCGATTCCGAGGGCCTTGGCCTTCAACGACGAGGCCATGTATCCATCGGGAATCTGGACGCCGCCCTCCGCCTTGGAGGCGCTGGCGAAGTCGTAGGGTGTGGCATCGGCATGCGTCGCATCGGTCGGGGCGAGCTCGAGCGTCGCCGCCACCGTCTTCTCGGGAGTGGGGGGCGGCTCGACGCCCTGCACCCCGTAGAGCGCGACCCACTTCTGATAATCTTCGGGCTTGATGGCGGAGGGCGTGACCGGCGTGACCTTGTCGGCGAGGACGAAGGGGGCGGGCTCCTTCGTCATCATGCCGGCCGGCGCCGCGTTCTTCTCCAGCCAGCGCACGTAGGCCGCGGGCTCCGGTACCTGGAACTCGAGCAGGAATCGGTTCGCGTAGCGGAACACCTGCAGGCGCTGGATCTTGTCGAGCCAGCGGTAGACGCCGGTGACGGGGCCGTCCCCGTCCTTGTTCTCGATGGCGTGCCGGTTCGTCTCTACGATCTTCGTCAGCGAGCGCTCGGTGCGCGAGTGCAGGACGCTCTCGACGACGTGGGTCGCGGCGCGGGCGACGGTCTCCTTGGCGATGGTGGTGGCGCGCGCCTCGGAGTGCTCGAGCGAGGCGTCCAGGCTGCCGCCGAGGTGCGTGTCCACCGAGACCACGCCGTACTGGCCGGAGCTGTCGACCTGCGCCTCCGCGTGTGCCGCGAGGCTCGACGCCAGCTGGGCCTGCTGGCTCAGCTCGAAGCGGTCCGTGGACTGTGAGTCGCGCGTTTCGGCGCGGGAGGCCTGACGCTGGTCGAGAGTCGTGGTCTCGGACTCGGTCGTACGCGTGTGGGTCCTCTCTTTCGATTCGCCGGTGAGGACGTTCTCGACGTGGGCCACCTCGCCCAGCAGATAGCGGTTCCACTCCTCGCGGACGACGTAGAGGTCGGCGAAACCGGGGCGGCGCGCGAGGATGCTCGACGAGCGGGTGGAGACGGCGAGCTCGGCGGGGAGGACGACCGTGGCGGATGCGAGGAAGTCCTTGATCCCTTCCGCGGAGGAGTCGAACTTGGGCGTCTCCTTGTAGGCCTCGATGAGCCCGAAGAGCAGCATCAGGCGCGTAAGGGCGCCGCGGATGCCCGGGTCGACGTCCGTGTAGAGACTCGCGATGAGGCTGTCGCCGACCCGCTGGCGCTCCTGCCACCAGTTCTTGGCGAGCGCGTTGCCGAGTTCGTCGCGCACGAACTTCGCGAGCTCCCCGGTCGCCGGAGCGTCGCCCCTCTCGACGAGCCAGCGGTCCAAGGCCTGTATGTTGGTGGTCAGCTCGTCGCCGGGTTCGTAGAAGGCGTCGGAGTCCGCGAAAGTCGTGGCGTAAGCCTGCTGCCGGGGCGAGATGCCCTTGGAGGCGTGCGGCGTCCCAGCGCGACGGTTCTTCTTCGGCGCCTCGGGCTGGAGCTGGAGGAGCTTCCTGACGAACGCGCTTCGGGGCGGCGCCTCGCCGTTATCCTCGCGGGTGGGATGTCTCTCGACGTTCACCAGCAGCGCGGGATCGGGAATGATCCTCTGCGGCGCCCGAGCAACCCTGAAACGCATCACTTCGCCCATGATGTTCTCCTGAGGACCAGCGTTGGCGTCACGACGGCTACGCGGGCGTATCGTAGCGAAGCGTCACGTCTCAGGCAAGGTTTGTGTTACGCGGCCGTCGCGCCGGTCTGCACGCGCCACAGGTCGGCGTACGCGCCGCCCTTGGCCAGCAGCTCGCCGTGCGTGCCGCTCTCGACGACGGCGCCGTCGTCGAGCACGAAGATGCGGTGCGCCTTCACGATGGTCGACAGCCGGTGCGCGACCATCACGGTCGTGCGCCCCACCACGATGCGGTCCAGGGACTTCTGGATGGCGGCTTCGGTCTCGTTGTCGACGGCGGAAGTCGCCTCATCGAACACCATGATGGGCGGGTCCTTGAGAACGGCGCGGGCGATGGCCAGACGCTGACGCTGACCGCCCGAGAGCTTCTGACCACGCTCGCCCACGAGGGTGTCGTAGCCCTGGGGCAGGCCGCCGAGGAACTCGTGGGCTTCGGCCGCCCGAGCCGCCGCCTCGATGGAGTCTCCGTTCTTCGTAGGGTCGCCATACGCGATGTTCTCCCGAGCCGTCCCATGGAACAGGAACGTGTCCTGGGATACGAACCCGACGGCTTGGCGGAGTTCCCGCGGCTCGTACTCGCGTATGTCGTGCCCGTCCAAGAGGATGCGCCCGGAAGTCGGGTCGTAGAACCGCAGCAGCAGCTTGGTCAAAGTGGTCTTGCCCGACCCCGTCGCCCCGACGAAAGCGGCCGTGGTCCCCGCCGGGATAGTGAACGTGACGTTCTGTAGCGCCGGCTTACGCCCCGGATACGAGAAGGTGACGCCCTCGAACCGCACCTCGCCTTTGACCGACGTCCGCGGCAGCGCCTTCCCGTCGTGCCCCAGCGAAACTGGCGTCTCCAGCAAGTCCAACACCCGCGCCGCCGACGCCATCGCCCGCTGGTAAAGGTCCACGATCTCGGCCAGGCCCGTCAAAGGCCACAACAGTCGCTGGGACAGGAACACGAGCACCGAGAAGGAACCCACGCCGATCTCGCCCGCCAGCGCCATCTTGCCGCCCGCCACGAGTGTCGCCAGGAACCCGCCCAGGATGGTCATGCGGATGAGGGGGATGAACGCCGCACTGGCCCGGATGGCCTTGGCGTTGGCCGTCGTATAGTCGAAGCTCTCGGCCCGGATGGACGCGAGCTCCCGCTCCTCGGCCGTATACGCCTTGATGGTGGCGATGCCCGAGAGGTTGTTCGACAACCGCGACGCGATAGCCGACGCCTGCTCGCGCACGTCGGCGTACAGCGGCTCGACCCGGAACTGGTAGTAGAACGCGCCCGCCAGGACGAACGGGATGGGCACCATCGCGAACAGCGCCACCTTCGGGGCGATGTAGAAGAACACGCCGCCCACCAGCACCACGGTCGACAGCACCTGGATGAGCATGTTCGCCCCGCCGTTGAGGAACCGCTCGAGCTGGTTCACGTCGTCATTGAGCGTCGCCGTCAGCCCGCCGGTAGAGCGGTCATCGAAGAACGCCATATCGAGCTTCTGCACATGCCCATAGGCGTCCAGCCGCAGCTCATGCTGCACCGTCTGCGCCAGCCCGCGCCACTGTATCTCATACAGGTACTCGAACGTCGACTCCAGCACCCAGATGACGAGCGTGAGCCCCGCCAGCGCATACAGCGCCTTCACCGGCGGCAGCACCCCCACGAACCACAAGCTGACCTTGGCCCCCGTCACCACATCCACGGCGATGCCGATGAGGATCTCCGGCGCGATGTCGAAGACCTTATTGAGGAACGAGCACAGCGAGGCCAGCCAGACGGTGCGGCGGTGGGCGGCGGTGTAGCGGAAGAGGCGGCGGAGGGGGGAGGAACGGCCCACGGGCCCTCAGCGCGTGAAGGCGACGGGAACGGTCCCGGCCTGTGCGAAGAAGCCGGGCGAGCCGCTGTACTGCTCGTAGCGCCAGGTCCCAGCGAGCGTCTTGCCGTCGGCCGAGAGGGTGAGGGCGTAGTGAAAGCGGCCCTGAGAGCTCAGCTGAGCATGGGGCGAGGACGCGGTGAAAGTGAGCTTGCGCTCCTCGACGACGACGTTCGTGGCGTCCGCGTCCGGGGTGATGGACGCCGGATCGCCGCCGAGCGCGTTGCCGTGGCGCACTTTCCATCCTCCGGAGGCGGCGGCGCTGATCTGGAGCGAGGCGCTGAAGTCGCCGCCGCATCCGCCGCAGCGCATCCCCCAGTTGCCGGCGAAATCGGGGCGGGATGCCGCGCTGTCGGCCTTGGCCTCCAGAGCGTATAGGCGGTCCTGCGCGGCGCGCGCATCCGCGGGTCCTGACGCGAGGTACAGCTTCAAAGCCGCCTGCGCCTCGGTGAAGCGTTCGACGGATTCCAGCGCGACGCTCTGATTGTGATAGGCGTCGGCCCACCACGGCGCCAAGGCCAGAGCCTTTTCGTATTCGGCCAATGCCGGCGCGTAGTCGGCGGCGGAGCGGGCTTCCTTCTGAAGTGTGGAAGCTTTCACGAAATGTCTCCGCGCCTCCTCCGGGATGGCCGGCCTGACTTTCGCCGCCGCGCGCACGACTTTTTCGCGCAGGACCGCGTCACCCGGTTCCGCGCGGAGTTTGGCGACGAGCGCGGCGAAGGACGGGGCGGTAGGGGCTTTTTTTTCCGCGGAGGCGGGAAGCATCAGAAGCGTAAGCAGAAGCGCGTGCATTGGACCGGTATTTTACACAACGGGGGGGCGGCGGCGGGAAAAAGAAAACCCCCGAGAGAGGGCGTCTCTCGGGGGTTTCCGTCGCCGGACTCAGTAGCGGTAGTTGTCGGCCTTGAAGGGGCCGGCGGGGTTGATGCCCAGGTAGTCGGCCTGCTCCTTGGTGAGCTTGGTGAGCTTGGCGCCGAGCTTGCCGAGGTGGAGCATGGCGACCTTCTCGTCGAGCTCCTTGGGGAGGAGGTAGACCTGCTTCTGGTACTTCTTGGTGCCCTTGTTCTGCCAGATCTCGAGCTGGGCCATGACCTGGTTAGTAAAGCTGCAGCTCATCACGAAGGACGGGTGACCCGTGGCGCAGCCGAGGTTGACGAGGCGGCCTTCGGCGAGGACGGTGACGACCTTGCCGTTGGGCCAGACGAACTGGTCGACCTGGGGCTTGATGTTGACCTTCTTGAGCTTCTTGTCGTTGGTCATCGACGCGATGTCGATCTCGAGGTCGAAGTGGCCGATGTTGCAGACGATGGCCTGGGACTTCATGGCGTCGAGGTGCTTGCGGGTGATGATGTCGCGGCA
>CAZTZW010000245.1:0-4898 GCA_964618085.1 uncultured Elusimicrobia bacterium | reverse complement strand
GCGTCCTGCGGGATGCGCACGGGTCGTCCCAGCGAATAGTCGTATGCGACGAGGACGGTCTTGGCCAGCGCCACGAGCCGTCCCGTCTTCTTGTCCTCGAGGCGGTAGGCCATGTTGATGCTCGAGCCGCCGAGGGACTCCACGCGGCAGCCGACGCGTAAAGTCTCGTGGTGGAAGGCCGGGCTCTTGTAGTCGATCTCGACGCGCGCGAGGATGACGCCGAAGTCCTTCACGTCCTTGCGGCCGAGCACCTGCTGCAGATAGTCGACGCGCGCGATCTCGAGGTAGTTGAGGTAGACGGCGTTGTTGACGTGGCCGAGTGCGTCGGTGTCGGCGAAGCGCACCTGCGCGTCCGACGCGAGCCTGAACCCCTCCATCAGCGGGCCTCCCTCAAGAGCTTGGCGAACTGCGGACGCGTGAGCACCACCTGCACCACCGACGCCTCGCCGAGCTTTCGCCCGCGGCTGTGCACCTCGGCGCGCGTGAACACGCGGGAGCCTTTGACGCGCACGAGCTTTGCCGTCACGTGCAGAGGCGCGCCGACGCGCGCGGGACGCAGGTGCTTGACCAGCACGCCGCCGCCCACGGCCTCCTCATGCTCCTCGAGATAGGGGGCCAGCAGCATGCGCGAGGCGGTCTCCATGTGGTAGACCATGGCCCACGTGGCGTAGAGCGGATGGCGCACGAGCCCCTCGAGATGGGGCTTCATGTGCTTCTCGACCTTGGCCGGCATGTCGACGGTCAGGCCCACCCGGAACCCGCTCTTCATCGCACCACCCCCAGCGCCGCCACGCGCACCGCGTCGGCGGCCGAGGAGAAGGGCATCGCCTCGGCCAGGCGCCGCGCCTCCTCGCCCATCTTCTTGAGCTTCTCGCGGTCCTCGAGCATGACGCGCAGGGCCGCCGCGATGAGCGGCGGCGCCTTGCGCGGGCTCGGGTAGTGGACGAGGCGGCCCGCGTCGGGCGGCAGGGTGTCGCGCACGCCGTAGTGGTCGCTGGCCAGCACCGGCAGGCCCGCGTGCATGGCCTCGACCACGTTGAGGCCGTAGCTCTCATGGATGGAGGGCGACACGAAGAGGTTGGCCAGCTTGAGGTAGGCGCGCTTGGACGGCGCGTCGAGGTAGCCCGGGAACACCACCTTGACCTGCTTGAGCTTGGCCGCGGCATTCTTCACCTTGCGCATGTACGCCTGCCCCTGCATGAAGGCCGGCTCGCCGCAGACGAACAGCCGCACGTCCTTGCCCTCGAGCGAACCGTTGAGCTCCATGAGCCGCAGCGCCTCGAGGAGCAGGTGGACGCCCTTCTCCGGCGAGATGCGCGAGAGCGTCAGGAGCACGAAGGTGTCCGGGCCGATCTCGTTGTAGTCGCGCAGGTCCTCGGCGCGGTTGAGGTCCGCCTCGGTGGCCGTCTCGGCCCAGACGCCCCACGGGACGATCTGGATGCGGCGGCGCAGCTCATCCTCGCCGATGAGGTCGCCGTAGCAGCGCACGATGGTGTCGGCCATCGCCTTGGACGGGACCACCATGCGCGCGGAGTGCACGACGGTCTCGCGCTGCTTGTCGAAGACGAGGTTGAGCACGTCGGGCAGGACCCAGTCCGCGCCCAAGGCGCGCAGGCGCTCGTGCAGGCGCGTGAGGTTCTCGGGGGCGAAGAAGCGGCGCAGGTACAGCTTGTTGAAGTAGTCCACCACGTCCACGTGCCAGATGGAGACCACCTTGTAGCCGGCCGCCGAGAGACGGGCCAAGGTCGGCCCCTCGGAGATGTCGTTGACCACGACGACGGTGTCCATGGGCTTGTAGAGACCGGAGCGCTCCAGCAGCCAGTCAGTGGTCAGCTCCTCGAATTCGCGGCAGAAGCGCGCGTACTCGAGCTCGCCCAGGTCCACCAGGCCGTCCTCGCGCCCCGCCAGCCGGACGTACTCGACGCCGGGCGCCGGCACCTCGGGACCGGAGCCCAGGACGGTCAGCGACCACGCCGCGTCGGGCTTCCAATGCCGCACGAGCTGGAGGCCCACCATGGCGCCGCCGCCCAACGGGGTGCGCTCCATGGGGTAGCCGAGGTGGGAGCCGACGAAGACCAGGCGCTTCAATGCCGCTTCCTCAAGAGGGTGTTATTATATGATTGTCGCCGCCACTCATATATGGAGGCCGCGCCATGAACGCCCAGAACAAGACCATCGTCGTCGCCGGCGGAGCCCGCACCCCCATCGGCCACATCTCGCGTTCGCTGGCGGGCCTCAAGCCCGAGGAGCTCATGGTCGACGCCATCGAGGCGACCCTCAAGGGCGCCAAGCTGGCCAAGGATAAGGTGGACGGCGTCATGGTGGGCTGGGTCGGCCAGTCCTTCACCGCCCCCAACATCGCCCGCGTGGCCGCGCTGCGCGCCGGCCTGCCCGAGACGGCCCAGGCCGTCACCGTGCAGAACAACTGCGTCTCCTCCATCGAGTCGGTCTCCGCCGCCTGCCGCTCCATCCTGGCGGGCGAGGGCGAGGTATACCTCGCCGGCGGCGTCGAGGTCATGTCCCGCCTGCCCTACTCCATCGACGGCTCCCGCGCCTCCAAGCCCCTGCGCTCCATCGCGGTGGTCAAGGAGAAGTGGGGCGAGCTCCTCGCCAACCCCGACGTCACCGTCGTCGACGCCATGGAACAGGGCCTCACCGACCCCGTCAAGAACATCAACATGGCCGCGACCGCCGAGGTCTGCGCCCAGATCTACGGCGTGGGCCGGACCGAGCAGGACGAGTACGCCCGCGAGAGCTTCAAGCGGTGCCTGGCCGGTTGGAAGAACGGCTTCTTCAACAGCCACGTGGTCCCGGTCTCGCGCAACGGCGCCGTGGTCCTCGATAAGGACGAGTACCCCCACCTCCGCGAGGACTTGGTCGAGAAGCCCCAGATGTTCGCCAAGGCACCGGCCCTCTTCGACAACTCGGCCTACCCCATCGCCAACTTCTTCCGCGACTACGGCGAGCACATGCCCGGCCTGACCGCCGACGGCCGCAAGGGCTCGGTCACCCTCTTCAACGCCTGCGGCCGCTCCGACGGCGCCGCGGCCGTCGTCGTCACCACCGCCGAGAAGGCCAAGGCGCTCGGCCTCGAGGTCCTCGCCGAGATCAAGGGCTGGGGCTTCATGGGCAACAACCCCGCGCACATGGGCGTCTCCCCCGCTCTGGCCGCGCCCGTCGCCCTGCAGCGCGCCGGCGTGAGCTTCGACCAGCTCGACAACATCGAGCTGCACGAGCCCTTCGCGGCGACCGTCCTCTCCATCTTCAAGCTCGGCAAGGATAAGTTCGGCCACGACTGGATGGCCAAGTACCAGTCAGGCGCCCTCAACCCCAACGGCGGCTCCATCGCCGTCGGCCACCCGCTCGGCGCCACTGGCGCGCGCCTCATGCTGAACCTCGTGCACGCCCTGCGCGCCAACCCCAAGGGCAAGCTCGGCATGCTCGCCGCCTGCGCCGGCGGCGGCATGGGCGGCGCCCTCGTCATCGAGAAGCGCTAGTCAGTTAACCAGGGGGACAGACTCCCCAGTTAACTACCTCGAGGACGGTTAACTGGGGAGTCTGTCCCCCTGGTTAACTCAGTGCTGGCACTTCAGGAAGCCGACGCCGAAGAAGCCGGTCTGCCTGGCGTCGATGCTCTTCTCCTTCATCTGGACGATGGCGAGCATGGGGTCCCTCTCCTGGAAGAAGTAGCGGCGCGGGGGTTTGGCGCCTTTGGGCATGTCGACGATGTGCAGCGAGAACTGGCACTGCATGTCCAATTCGGTGCACTCGGTCTGTGCCGCGGCCTCCCCGACCGCCCATTCCTGGGCCTCGATGAATCCCAGCCGGATCAGCAGGGGGATGTCGTTGGGCGTGACCTTGGGCGGATCGCAGCCCGCAGGTCCGACCTGCCGGATGCTCCCGCTCTTCTTACCCTCGGCGACCTTGATGAGGGCGCGGAGCTCGAACTGCTTCCCGCGGGCCTTATCCCTCAGGCGTTTGGGCAAGGTCGCGACGTCCACCTTGAGGAACGCCGCGGCCAAGACCGGGTCCAGCTCGGCGGTCGGGCTCTTGATGACGATGTCGGCCAGTTTGACCGTATCCTCATCGGCGGTCCCCGCCTCGGGCAGGCCGCTCGCGTCCTCGGCGCGCTTCTCGAGCAGGGCCTTCTCCTTCTCGGCGGCGTCCAAGGTCGCGGACGGCTTGGCCGGAGGCCGGCGCTTGCGCTCCGCCGCGTCCGCGGCGACCGACAGGAGCAGGACGGCGACGAACAGGCGCTTCATAGCTTCTGGCAGGTCAGGGCGGTCCCGAAGAAGTTGGTCTGTCCGGCGCTCTGCGGCGCGTCAGCCGTCCCCACGAAGACGAGCATGGGGTCTTTCTCCTGGAAGAAGAAGCGCCGCGGCGGCTTGGAGCCTTTGGGCATCTCCACGATGTGCAGGGAGAACTCGCACTGCATCTGGATCCTGGAGCATTGGGTCGCGGTCTCGGCCGAAGCGATGGAGGATTCCCGGACCTCCACGAAACCCATCTTGCGGAGCATCGGGATGTCTTCGGCCGTTACGATGGGGAGCTCGCAGCCCTGGTCGCCGGTCATGCGGATGGAACCCTTCTTCTTCCCCTCGGCGACCTTGATGAGCGCCTTGAGCTCCAACTGCTTCCCTCGCGCCCCGCGCCGCTGGCGCGCCGGGAGCGAGGCGATATCGACTTTCAGGAAGGCGCCGGCCAAGGTCGGGTCGAGCTCGGCGGTGGGCGTCTTGATGACCACATCGGCGAGTTGGACCGTCGTCGCGTCGGCCTTCGCCGCCGGCGGGTCCGCCGCCCCGGCGCAGAGCGGCGGCAGGAGGATGGCCAGGAGAAGTAGATTCATCCGCGCGGGTGATGCTTGGCGTGGGCGCCCTTGAGCGCGCCCGCATCCAGAT
>CAZTZW010000244.1:0-4910 GCA_964618085.1 uncultured Elusimicrobia bacterium | reverse complement strand
TCGACGGGCTGCGCGGCGCGATGCTCGCGGGGCTGCCCGAGGGCGAGGCCTTCTACGAGAAGGGCCAGCTCTCGGACCGCTGGGAGCGCTTCTTCGCGTCGGAGATCATCCGCGGCGAGGTCTTCCGCCACTACACGGAGGAGATCCCCCACGCCACCGCCGTCCTGGTGGAGGTGTTCCGCGAGAAGCAGGGCAAGCCGGACGAGATCTTCGCCTCGCTGTTCGTGGAAAGGGACGGACAAAAAGGCATCATCCTGGGTAAGGGCGGCAAGGACATCCAGAAAGTGCGGGAACGCGCGACCGCCGAGCTGGAGAGCTTCCTGGGACGCGACGTGACGCTGGAGCTGTGGGTCAAGGTGCGCAAGGACTGGCGCAAGGACCCGCGATCTTTGATGGAATTCGGCTACCTCGAGAAAAAATGACCACCACCGACAAGAAAGAGAAGCGACCCGCCGGCAAGACCGCCGACGAGATGGGCAAGCAGCAGCGTGAGATCTCGGTCTCCGAGTTCTTCACCAAGAACCGCCACCTGCTCGGGTTCGACAACCCCCGCAAGGCCCTGCTCACCACGGTGAAGGAGGCCGTGGACAACGCCCTCGACGCCTCGGAAGAGGCCGGCATCCTCCCCGAGATCGTCGTCAAGCTCGAGGCGGTCGGCGAGGGCAGCGCGCCCGTCGTCGTCTCCCAGGCCACGCGCTTCCGCGTGACGGTCATCGACTACGGTCCCGGCATCGTGCGCGACCAGATCCCCAAGATCTTCGCCAAGCTCCTCTACGGGTCCAAGTTCCACCGCCTGCGCATGAGCCGCGGCCAGCAGGGCATCGGCATCTCGGCCGCCGGCATGTACGGCCAGCTCACCACCGGCAAGCCGGTCAAGATCATCTCGCGCACCGGCGAGAAGCAGCCCGCGCACTACTTCGAGGTGCAGATCGACACCAAGAAGAACGAGCCTCTCATCCTCGAGAAGAAGCAGATCGAGTGGGAAGCCCACCGGGGCACTCAGGTGACGATCGAGATGGAGGCCAAGTACCAGAAGGGCCGCTCCTCGGTCGACGAGTACATGGAGCTCTCCTCCATTTCCAATCCACACGCTCAATTCACCTACCATTCCCCCGACGGCGTGACCACCGTCTACCCGCGCACCATCCAGCACCTGCCCGACCCGCCCAAGGAGATCAAGCCCCACCCCCTGGGCATCGAGCTCGGCATGCTGCTGAAGATGCTCCAGGACACGAAGTCGCACTGGCTCGCGGGCTTCCTCTCCGCGGACTTCTCGCGCGTCTCCACCGAGACCGCCGAGCAGATCTGCAAGGAAGCGGGCCTTTCCTCTAAGAAGCGGCCCCGCGACGTGGTCGCGCTCGAGGCGGAGAAGCTCTACAAGACCATCCAGGCCACGAAGTTCATGGCCCCGCCCACGAACTGCCTCTCCCCCATCGGCGAGAAGGCCATCCTCTCCGGCCTCTACAAGCAGATCAAGGGCGACTTCTACACCGCCGTCACCCGCTCGCCCGCCGTCTACCGCGGCAACCCGTTCGTCATCGAGGTCGGCCTGGCCTACGGCAAGGGCCCCGAGGCGGCCGCCGCCGCGGCCGCCGCCGAGCTGAAGGCCCCGCTCGCCGAGGGCGAGGAAGCCGACGACGGCGGCAACGAACTGGCGCGCGTGATGCGCTTCGCCAACCGCGTGCCCCTGCAGTACCAGCAGTCGGCCTGCTCCACCTTCAAGGCCGTGCTCGACACGACCTGGAAGAACTACGGCATCGGTCAGTCGCGCGGCGCTCCCCCGCAGGGTCCCATGGTCATCTTCGTGCACATGGCCTCCGTCTGGGTGCCCTTCACCTCCGAGTCCAAGGAAGCCATCGCGGACTACGACGAGATCAAGAAGGAGATCAACCTCGCCCTGCGCGAGGCCGGCCGCCGCCTGGGCGTCTTCATCAAGCGCCGCGAGCGCGCGCACGCCGAGAGCAAGCGCCGCGACATCTTCGAGCTCTACATCGAGGAGGTCGTGGCGGCCTGCGGGCGCCTCAAGGGCGGCAAGCTGGCCGAGAAGAAGCTGAAGGAACAGCTCACCGACATCGCCAAGAAGATCACCGGCGGCCAGAAGACCGACGACCTGCTGGACAAGAACGCGGGCCCGCACGGCCTGCCGCACTCCATCATCGTCACCGCCGAGGGCGTCGAGGGCGAGATCCCCGTCGAGGGACCCGTCACCGCGACCGAGGCCGCCCCGGCGGCCGCCGCGCCCGTCGAAGAGGCCTCCAAGGCCGAAGCGAAGGCGGAAAAGCCCGCCAAGAAGGGCAAGGCCGCCAAGGCCAAGCCCGCGAAGAAGGCCAAGCCGGCCAAGAAGGCGGCGAAGGCGAAGAAGCGCTGATGAAGCGCTTCCTGCTCGTCGCGCTGACCGTCGCCGGCATGGCCTCCCTCGCCGTCGGCTGGTTCGCGCCGTCGTTCATCGCGTGGTACTACACGCCGCCGGTCGAACTCGGCGTCACCTGCAAGCCCGCCGTCGTGTGGGCCATCGACGTCTATCGCAAGACCCTGCTGTCGGGCGCCGCGGGCGGATTCCTGCTCGGGCTGCTCGTCGCGACCGTCAACACCCGTCTCCTGGCCAGCGCGGCCCCGAGGAACTGACACCATGCCCACCCGAAACCCCGCCGTCGAGAAGAAGCTCGTCGGACTGGCCGACCTCGTCATCGAGGCCGCGGCCAAGAAGAAGGACCCCGCCATCGCCATCCCGGTGCGCGCCCTCTCCAACGTCTCGTTCAACGAGAAGAAGGGCTTCATCGAGATGGGCAAGAACAAGCAGATGCGCACGTTCTTCAACGTCGGCATGGCCAAGAAGTTCATGCAGACCATGCTGGTGGCCGACGCCCTCAACGAGCTCCAGAAGGCGGACCTCACGACCAGCCTCCGCGAGATCTACTACCGCACCAAGCACACGATGGGCGACTCGCATGAGAACACCTTCGACGACCAGGCCGAGTCCGACCCGGTCATCGAGGACCTCGAGGTCGGCCTGGCCGCCCTGCGCGAGGAGTTCCACGTCCGCGCCGAGAACGCGGGGACCATCATCGGACCGGTCGTCTTCGAGGACGACGGCGACAAGGTCGACTGCGCCAAGCTCGGCAAGGGCGGCTACTCCGTCCCTTCCATCGTCGAGGAGGAGTACCTCAAGATCAAGAAGTGCACGGCCGACTTCGTTCTGTTGATCGAGAAGGGAACGCAGTGGAACCGTCTCGCCGAGGACAAGTTCTGGAAGAAGTACAACTGCATCCTGCTCACCGGCAACGGCCAGCCGCCCCGCGGCGTGAGACGGCTCGCCCGCCGGCTCCACGAGGAGAAGAAGCTGCCGGTGTATGTCCTGGTCGACAACGACCCGTGGGGATACTACATCTACTCGGTCGTCAAGCAGGGGTCGATCAACCTCGCCTTCGAGAGCCAGCGCATGGCCATCCCGGGCGCGAAGTTCATCGGCCTGTCCTCCTACGACCCGGAGACCTACGGCCTGCCGCGCAACGTCGGCATCAAGCTCAACGACAAGGACGTCTCCCGCGCCAAGGAGCTCATCAACTACCCCTGGTTCCAGAAGAAGGAGTGGCAGAAGGAGATCAAGAACATGATCTCCTCCGGCCTCAAGTACGAGTTGGACGCCCTCGCCAACAAGGACTTCCAGTACCTCACCAAGACCTATCTGCCCAAGAAGCTGAAGGAGAAGGACTGGCTGGACTGACGTAGGCCGGTCTTCTTCGTACGGGTCCCGCGGAGGCGTCTCCGCGGGACCTTGTCTTTACGTGGCTTCCCCATCTACACTCCAGGGGATGATGGCCCTGGGCATGCCGTTCTTCTATCCCTTCCTCATCGGCCACCTCCCCTGGCCCCTCATGCTCTGCGCCCTGGGCGTGACCGGCGTCCTCGGCTGGTACGCCTGGAAGTTCCGCGCCAAGCACGTCGCCGTGAAGGCCGCCGGCGCCTATCTCGCCGTCTTCGCCGCGCTGCTGATCTCCGGCCGCGTCTCCCAGTCCAGCAAGCTGCGCTGGCTCGCCTGGCACCACGACGGCGCGGACCTGCGCGCCGGCCTCACGCGCTCCGAGGTCGAGACGACGCTGCTGAGACGCGCCAAACTCGACGCCCCCTGCGTCCCCGGAGGCTGCTCCTACCGCCCGCGCGGCCTGGCCGGGCTGGCGTTCACCATCATGGGCGTCTACGGCGTGGACACGGAGTACGGCCCCGACGGCAGACTCGTCGCCTGGAAGACCTGGAGCGACTGATGAAGCTGAGAGCGGTGCGCCCCGAGGACCTCATCATCTTCTACGAGCAGCACCGCGACCCGGCCGCGGTGCGGATGGCCATCACGCCCGTGCGAGAGAAAGACGCGTTCATCGCCCGCTGGCTCAAGCACATGGCCGACCCCGACATCCTCTCGCGCACCATCGAGGTGGACGGGGCCGCCGTGGGCCACGCCGTCATCTTCCCCAACGAAGGCCGCCGCTGGGTCGGCTACTGGCTCGACCGCGCCGTCTGGGGCCGCGGCATCGCCACCAAGGTCGTCCGCGAACTCCTCCTACTCGACACCTCCCGCCCCCTCTTCGCCGACACCGCCGACACCAACGTCGCCTCCCAGCTGGTCCTGCTCAAGAACGGGTTCAAGGAAGCCTCCCGCAAGCCGGGCACCGTCACCTGGCGGATATCCTGACGCCAGCTGGAATATCCCAAGTATTCCCACTACACTTCGTTATCAGGTCAGCAGCCAGTCCGTTGCTATTCATGCAAACTGTACAAGCCAATAGACTTCACGAAAGATCAAGATGGGTAACTTCCCCTCCCCTCGTCTATCTTGTGAGCGGCATCATTTTTACTCTCAGCCTGACCTGAGCCCCGAAATTCGGACAGTTTGATGGTTGAGTCCGACGTGATAA
>CAZTZW010000243.1:0-4927 GCA_964618085.1 uncultured Elusimicrobia bacterium | reverse complement strand
GTCTCCGGGGAGGCCGGCCCCCAGCCCAGCGCGGGAGACTGGCGCAGGGCCCGCATGGTGCGCGCGACCGGCGCCGACTCGCGCGTCGCGGGCGCCGGCGCGGCCCACAGCGCCGCGGCGGACACCCACAGGCCGAACGCGAAAGCGGCGAGGCTCCAGTGGAGGGCCGTGCGGCGCCGCTTGCGGGCCAGGCGCTCGTGGAGCCGGGAGGCCAGCGCGGCCGAGAGCACGAACGCCGCGCCCGCCCACGCCGCGCGGTCGGCGAAGAGGACGACGACGAGGGCCGTCGCCGCGTGGAGCAGGACGAAGCGCGAGCGCGAGGCGAAGAAGAGCGCGCACATCGTCAGCACCGCGACGTAGCCGCGCACGCGCGGGTCCTCGAAGACGATCCACGACGCGTACAGCGCCGCGACCATGGGGGTCGCCGCCGCGGCGGCCGCGCCCTCCCCCCCGCGGCGCAGGAGGTGGACGCAGAAGACGCCCAGGAGCAGCCAGCGCGGGAGCTCCAGCCACTCGGGAACGCCCGGCGACGCGCCCAGGAAGGCGACGGCGTACAGGAAGGAGAAGATGTAGAGCCCCTGCAGCCACGCGAACACCCACGCGGCGCGGCGCGCCGGGGCGCGCGTCTCCCAGGCGAAGGGACGCGTCCACAGGGCCACGGCGCCGGCGCCGGCCGCGGCGCCGGCCAGCAGGAGCTCCCCGGGACCCGACAGGAAGCGGCTCGGCAGGAGGAAGGCGAGCCCGGCGAGGACGGCCAGCGGCTCTCTCAAGCGCTGCTTCATCGCTTCTCCAGCCCGGCGGGGAGCAGCCCCAGCTTGCTCAACTCCGCCTTCTTGCGCGCCGCCTTCTGGGCGTCGGTCTCGACGGGCTCCTCGCGCGGGCGCCCGGGGGCGCGGCCGCGGCGGGCCCGCTCGAACCAGACGGCCGCGTCCGCGGGACGGCCCAGGTCCTGGAGGATGGCGCCCGCCAAGAACAGGGCCTGCGGGTCGTAGGGGCGCGCCTCCGCGGCGGCCAGCGCCAGGCGCAGCGCGAGCCGCCTCTTCGCGACGTCTTCTTTGGAGTCGCGGTAGAGCATCGCCGCGAGCCGCCGCACCCGCTCCGGGTCCTGGGACCAGTCCAGACCGCGCACCATCGACGCCGCACGCTGGGGCGGCGTGCCCGGGCGGGACGCCCACCACGCGCTCGCCGCCGGCCGGACGGCCGCGGCGGTCAGGACCAAGAAGCAGGCCCCGGCCGTCAGCGCCGCGTCCATCCCCAGCGGCCGGGGCTGGTCCTTCGGGACCGCCTTGTTCATCCACTGGGGCGCGGACAGAAGGAACCCCGCGAGGGTCATGAAGACCACGGCGTTGCCGGGGATCTGGAAGGAGAACTCGAAGAGGACGTGGGCGGCGAACGCGGCCGTCCCCGCCGCGGCGCCCGCGATGAGCGCGCGCATCTCGCTGGAGAGGGCCTGGCGCCAGGTCCGGATGGCGGCGGCGCCCAACGTGAGGGCCGCGGCCAGAGCGAGCCCGAGCCCCGCGAACCCGCTCTCCAACGCCAGCTGCAGCCAGTCGCTGTGCGCGCGCGTGACGTGGCCGCGCAAGGCGGCGTCCTGATAGGCCGCGTAGACGGTCTCGAAGCTGCCCAGCCCCGTGCCGAACGGGGACAGGGCGCCGAGCCAGCGCCAGCAGTCCGCGTAGATGACCAGGCGGGCGGACACCGACGGGTCGACGAGGCCGCCCGCGTCGACGGCGGCCACGACGTGGCGGTAGGTGAAGACGACGACGCCCACGCCGGCCGCGAGGGCCGCCGCGGTCGCGCGGCGGCGCGCGGACGCCTCCGCCGACGCGCCCGCGAGGAGCATCCCCGCGACGGCCCCGCCCAGCGGGACGGCGAGCATGGCCCCGCGGGAGCCCGTCGAGAAGACGGCGCCCGCGACGAGCAGGACGCCGCCGAAGGTCAGCGCGACGCGGCGGACGTAGTCCGGAGGCGGCCCGTCCACGCCCGGCCAGCGGCGCGAGCGGGAGACGAGCACCGCCGCGCCCATCGCCATGCACATGAGCAGGAGGTTCGCCGCGTGGTCGCTGTTGTAGTAGGGGCCGAAGGAGTGGGAGTGAGAGGCGTCGCGCAGCCAGTAGAGCTTGCCTCCCCCCGTGGCCTGCTGCAGCAGGCCCTGCGCCGCGATGACGACGCCCATCCCGAAAAGGACGCGGGCGTAGCGGCGGGCCGCCTCATGCGTCCGCAGGACCTGGGGGACGCTCCACAGGACCGCGGTATAGGCGCCCCACAGCAGGAGAGAGGCCTGGGTCTCCTGCGGCGAGACGGTGAATGGCGCCAGCGGCCACGGGCCGTCTGCGGCGGCCGGAGCGGCCAGCTGCGCGGCGGCCAGCGCGCAGAATCCGGCGGGGAAGGCCCAGAACCAGGCCCCCGGCCCGGGCACGGAGCAGGGGCCGCGCAGGAGGCAGCCCAGCGCCAGCAGGAACGTCAGGGTCTGCGACACGGCCAGGGACCAGGGTTCGACGGCTCCGAAAGCGAACGGGCCGAAGAGCGTCAGCGCGTACAGCAGCCCCTCCAAGACCTTGGAAGGGACGCGCGGGGTCATGAACTCCGCTCTTTTCCTTTCTCGTCGACGTAGTCGCGGTAGTACTGCTCGTAGTAGCGGCCGTCGGCGTAGGTCATCGTGCCGAGGCGCGCGCCGTTGACCACGCCGCCCATGATGCGGATGCCGCTGCCGCGCAGGCGCGAGCAGGCCGTCTGGATGAGCGGCACGCGCGTGCGCCCGAAGCGGGTGACGAAGACCGTCGGCTTCACGTGACGGCCCCACAGGAGGATGTCGCTGATGGGGAACACCGGCGGGCAGTCCACGACGACGCGGGTGTAGCGTCCGCGGGCCCAGGCGACGAACTTCGCCAGGTTCTCCGTGTTGAGGAGCTCCGCGGGGTTCGGCGGTCGGGCGCCGCAGGTGATGATGTCGAGGTTCGGGGACTCGGTCTTCTGGACCAAGTCGGCGGGGTCGGTGACGCTCCCGGACAGGTAATCGCTGATGCCCTTCTCACTGGAGGCGCGCAGGTTGCCGTGCTGGCGCGGGCGCCTCAGGTCGCCGTCGACGATGAGGACCTTCCCCCCGAGCTGGGAGAGGATGACGGCCAGGTTGGTCGCCACGAAGCTCTTGCCTTCCTCCTGGACCGAGCTGGTGACCAGGATCACGTTCTCCCCGTCCACGGCCTCCGCGAAGCCGATCATAGTGCGAAGGTTGCGGAAGGACTCGCTGAGCAGCGAGACCTCGGGGGACAGCAGGGGCGCGTAGACGGCGACGGTCTTCTTCTGGCGCGCGTACGGGATGAGGCCGAGGAAGGGCAGGCCCAGGCGGCGCTCGACGTCGTCCTGCGTGCGCACCGTCTGGTCGAGCATCTCCAGGAGCAGCGCGGCGAGGATGCCGAGGGCGATGCCGCCCACGGCGCCGAAGACGAGCGCCAGCGTCTTGCGGGGGCGGATGGGCGAGGTCGGCAGCTGCGGCAGGTCGATGATGCGCACGTTGTTGGCGCGCAGCTGGCCGGAGAGCTCGGTCTTGAGGCTGGCGACGATGTTGTTGACCTCGGTGTTGAGGACCTTCTCCATCGAGGCCATGCGCGACTTCAGCGAGAGGATGACGGGGTGGCTGTCGGTGTACTTCATGCGCAGGTCCGCCAGCTGGGCCTCGGCGGCGAATATCTGCGCCTTGATGTCCTGGATGAGCTTGTTGTTGACGACGGAGGGCAGGGACTGGTTGACCTTCTCCGCGTCCAAGCCCTTCGTGCGGCTCTGCAGCGCGTCGAGCACGTCCTTCGACATGAACAGCTTGTTGTTGAGGTTCTGCTCGACGAAGTACTGCGCCAAGGTGCTCGAGATCTTCATCGCCAGCGCCGGGTCCGTGCTGTCGACGTTCACGCGGCACAGGCGGGTGCGCGGGACCTGCACCACGGAGATGGCGCCCTTCAGGGCTCCCGGGCTCGGGAAGTCGGCGGAGTTCGCCAGCTCGAGGTCCGCGTGGACGCGGCGCAGGGCCGTCTCGCTGGTGATGAGCTTGAACTGGGTCTCGAAGTACTCCTCGTCCTGCATCTCGAAGACGCCGCCGCCGCCCTGGACCGAGTTGCCGCCCTCGCGCTCGATGTTGAGCACGGTCGTGGCGCGGAAGATGGGCGGCCAATAGGTGACGTAGGCGGCCGCGGAGGAGAAGACGAGCCCGGCGACCAGCAGCACGATCCAGCGGCGCCGGGCGACGACCTCGACGTAGTGCGCGAGGTTGAAGTCGGCTTCGACGGCGTGTTCGGCCATGGGTTAGAAGAAGCTCTGCGGGACGTAGATGACGTCGTTGGGCTCGAGGACCAGGTCCTTCTCCTTCTGTCCGGCCTGGGTGATGGCCTTGACCTCGATGGTGTAGGTGACGCTGACGCCGTTGACGTTGCGCAGGACGCGGGTGCGGTCCTGTCCGGCGATCGGGGTGAAGCCGCCGGCCGTGCTGATGGCCTCCAGGACGGTCAAGGACTTCTCGGTGGGGATGGGGTAGGAGCCGGGCTTCTGGACCTCGCCCATGACGTAGACCATCTTGTTGCCGTAGTCCTCGATGAACAGCGAGACCTGGGGGGCCACGAGATACTTGGAGAGCTTGGTCTCGATGGTGCTCTGCGCCTCGATGAGGGTCATCCCGCCGATCTTGACCGCGCCGATGAGCGGCATGGAGATGGTGCCGTTGCCGTTGACGCGGACCTTGCGGTTCATCTCCAGGTCCTGATAGACGGTCACGCTGATGAGGTCGGCCGCGGAGATGCGGTAATCGGTCTTGGAGCGCGTGACCTGCTGGAGGGCCGCGGCGATGGCCTGAGCCTCGGCGCTCTCGGCGGCCTTGACCTTCTCCGGCGAGGGCGGCGCGACGGGGGCGACCGCGGCGGGGTCGGCCGCCGCGGGGGCC
>CAZTZW010000242.1:0-4949 GCA_964618085.1 uncultured Elusimicrobia bacterium | reverse complement strand
CGAGACCCACGAGTGGGCCCGCCTCCTCCGTCGCGCCTCGCTCGCGGCCGCGCGCGCGCGAGGGGCTCTATCGGAGCCCGCGCTGGACCTGCTGGCGCGCTCGCGGGCGGCCGACCCGAAGTCCTTCGACGACGCGACCGCGTCCCTCGGCGCGCTGCTCTCGGCGCTCCCTTGCTACGCGGCCGTCTGCGATACCCAGGACGTCGCGGAAGACCCCGAGCCGCTCCTGTCGCACCTCGGCGCCATGCGCGTCAGGCAGGGCGACGAGGACCGCGCCGAGGCCGCGTACAGAGAGGCCCTCCTCGCCGCGCCCGCGTCCATGCGGGCCCGGGTCGGGGCGGCCGTCCTGCGCGGCCATAGAGGGGACCCGGCGGCAGCCGCGGCCGAGCTCGCCTCCATGGCGCCCCCGGGGCCTTCGGGCGACTCCGTCCGTCTGTGGGCGGCCTACTGGGCGGCGCGCGCCGGCGCTAAAACGCTAGAATGAGGCCGCCCCCATGAACGCCGCGCGACGAGTCGAATGGTTCTGGCTTCTCCAGTACCACTGCAACTACCGCTGCCCCTATTGCGTCTACGACGCGGTATGGCCCGACGTCCTCAAGATGGACCGCCAGCACCCTCCGGACCGCTGGCTCGAGGCGTGGCGCCGCGCGCACGCCAAGTGGGGGGAGGGGCGCATCACCATGACCGGCGGCGAACCCACCGCCTTCCCCGGCTTCACCCCCATGATGGAGGAGCTCACCAAGCTCTTCACCGTCTCCTTCGACACCAACCTCTCGCTGCCGCTGGAGCAGGTCCGCCGCCTGGCCAAGACGCTCGACCCGCGCCGTACTGACTGGCTCACCAGCTTCCATCCCACGCAGACCTCGCTCGAGGACTACCTCGCCAAGGCCGAGGCCCTGCGCGACGCCGGCCATCAGTACGTGTGCCGTCTCGTGGCCTGGCCTCCCCAGCTCGGCGGCCTGGCGCGCCTGCGCGCGGCCTTCGCCGAACGCGGGCTCACCTTCGTGGTGAACCCGTTCCAGGGCGAATGGGAGGGACGCCGCTACCCCGACGCCTACACGCAGGAAGAGCGCGACCTCATCCTGGGGACCACGGCGGCCATGAAGGACGATCCCTCCTTGGGCGGGCATGCCGCCATCGCCGAGCACAACATCGACATCCACCGTCAGCCGCCCACCGGCCGCCTGTGCCACAGCGGCTCCCTGCACGCCTACATCGCCGCCGACGGCTCCGTGTGGCGCTGCTTCCAGTACCGCGAGCGCTCGTGGGAGACCTTCGGCAGCTTCTTCGACGAGAAGCTCGCGCTCAACGACGGCCCCAAGGTCTGCAATTCCCCCGTATGCGAGTGGGAATACCGCTGGCTGGTCGGGGAAGAGGAGAGGTTCCACAATGCCGACGCCGCCGCCGACTGAACCGCTCGCCGCGCACGCGCGCCCCGTCGGCAAGGGGGGACTGCTCGTCTCGCGCGGGGGCCTGACGCTCTACGTCGACCCGCGCGACCTCCCGGCGGGCTCGCCGCAGGCCGACATCGTCCTCCTGTCCGACGTCGACCCGCGCGCCGTCTCGGAGCGCGACGTCGTCGCGGTGTCGGGACCGGCGACCATCGTCGCCGGCCTGCCTCCGTCGGTGTCGCGCTTCCGCCTCAACCAGCTCCCCATCCTCCAGGGCCAGTCGCGGGAGGCCTTGGGCGTGACCTTGACCATCCTCGACGACGACGGGACGCGCGCGCGCTGGCGGCTGCGCTGGCCCGACCTCGAGACTCTGCACCCGGCGCCGTGAAGAAGGCCGCCGGCAAGCCGCTGAAGGCGGCCGCGCTGTTCCTCGCCGCCTGCCTCCTCGGCCTCGCGCTGGCCGAGGGCGGCGCGCGCGCGTGGGAGAAGGCCAAAGGCTGGACGTACTACCATACCTTCAACGTCGGCCCCATCAAGCGCGGCCTGGAGCTGTATCGCGCGTCGTACGAGTACGGCTACGAGCCCACGCCGCTCGTGGACGGCCACAACGCCCTCGGTTTCAGGAGCCCGGATTATCCGGCGCGCAAGCGGCCCGGCGTCTTCCGGGTGCTGCTGGCCGGGGACAGCCTCGGCGAGGTGTACGGGGAGATCCTCCGCCAGGAGCTGGTGCGGATCCTGCCCGAGCGCGAGGTCGAGGTGTGGAACGCGTCCGTCGGCGGCTACAACATGACCCAGTACGTGCGCCGCGCCGCGGCGCTCGGCATGCCCTACGAGCCCGACCTCGTCGTCCTCTTCCACTGTCTCAACGACGCGGACCAGGGCGTGCCCGTCATATTGAAGATGCCCGACCGCTTCGTGGCCGCGGGCTGGGTGCAGCAGCCCAGCCATTTCGACCTGCCGGGGGCGTCCCTGCTCTGGAACCGCTCGGCGTTCTACCGCATCGCGGCCCTCACCGCGATGCGGCGCCGCGCCGCGCGGCGCGGGCTGACGCCGCTGCCGCAGGCGGAGGACCAGGCGCGCCGCGAGCTCGCGTCCCTCCTCGCCCTGGCGCAAGGGCGCGGCGTGCCGGTGGCCTCGGTCGTCTTCCCGCTGCTCATGCCGGAGGCCGAGTACAAGCGCGGCTGGCAACAGGAAGGGCGCGTCATGTTCCCGCGCGTCCTCGCCTCCCTCGGGATCCCCTTCCTGGACCTGGCCCGCCACACGCCGGACCGCGCGCGCGTCGCCCTGCGCAGCACCCCCGACGACTACATCCACATGTCGAGCGCCGGCTCGCGCCCCTTCATGGCCGTCGTCGCGCGCTGGCTCAAGACCTCGGGTCTCCTGCCGCGTTGATGGCCCCCGTCGGGGAATGCTATCCTGGCCGCATGGCCAAAGCCGCCCGCTACCGCCACGCCGCGCACGTCTCCTGGCGTCTCGTCGACGACGAGGCCGTCATCCTGAACGTGGACACCAGCGAGTACTACTCGCTCGACCCCGTGGCCGCCGAACTCTGGGCGCGCCTGGGCAAGGGTCAGGACCTGGCGCAGGCGTCAGCCGCGGTGGCGAAGGCCTACGATGAGAAGCCCGAGCGCGTCGAGAAGGACGCCCGGGCCTTGGTCAAGGACCTCCTGGCCGAGAAGCTCCTCGAGCCCGTCTGACCTCGAGCCCATGAGGAAGCGGCGCGGCGCCTGGGCCGGACGCTACCTCGGCGACGCCAGAGTCCGGAAGGCCCTCGCCGTCGGCGCCGTCGCGGTCGTCGCGCTCCTCGCGACGGAGGCGGCGCTGCGCGTCGAGAGCCTCTGGAGCCGTTTCCCGCGGGGAGAAGCCCTCATGGCCCTGCGCACGCGGCACCACTGGAGTCCCGCGACCCAGGCCGACCCCTTCAAGCCGCCGTTCCCGGTGTTCGCCAACGCCGACATCATCGACCCGACGCGTCTCGACCTCATCGAGAAAGCCGCCCGCCTCCCGCCGAACGCCGTCTGGCGCGGGGAGAACTTCCTCCTCTCCGACCCCGGCCGGCCTCGGGGTGAGTTCTCGGTGAGGACCAATGCCTTCGGCTTCCGCGGCCCGCCCCGCACGAAGGCCAAGCCCCGCGGCGTGAAGCGGATCATCTGCTTGGGCGACTACATGACCTACGGACACGGCGTCGAAGAGGAAGACACCTACGTCAGCCGCCTGGAGTCCCGGCTCAATCGCGAGGGCCCCGGCCGCTACGAGGTCTGGAACGGCGGCAAGCCGTCGGGGACGGCCATCATGGCCTACGCCCGCCTGCGCAAGGAGATCTGGGAGTACCAGCCGGACCTCCTCATCCTCCAATACGGCATCGTGGACATGTACATCTGGGAGGGCGACCAGGACATGCGCGTCGCCTACGGGCACCGCTACATCCCCGGGCCCGTGCACGAGCTCCTTCGCTACCTCTCGGCCCATAGCTTCCTGCTGCGCCGCGTCAACCGCGCGCTCCTCGACGGGAGATGGACGCAGAACATCAACCGCTGGCACATGCTCACGGAGAAGATGATCGAGGCCGCGCACGCGCGAGGGGTCCCCGTCCTGCTCATCGACCGCTCGCGCAACGACCTCCTCTTCCCCAACTACCGGAAGCTCGTCAAGGGGCGGGAGCAGGCGCGCTGGATCAGCGCCTATCGCTCCTTCCGCCGTTTCCCGCCGACAGAGAAGCAGTGGGGGGAGTCCCTGCGCCGGGACGACAACTGGGCCCTGGAGTATTTCGGCGAGAGCGCCCGCGAGCGGCCGATGCCCTTCATCCCCTATCACGTCGACCCTCTCCAACTCAGCGGCGCGGGCCACGAGGCCGTGACGCGAGCCCTGTATAAGCCCGTGATGGAACTGCTCCATCCGTCCCGCCGCCAGAAAGCGGGCTAGACCGGGACCCGCGTCAGAACAGCGGGTAGACGAACGGGGAGAGGAACGGCGCCGCCGCCAGGAAGGCGAAGACCAGCGCCAGCAGCAGGACGACGAGGGCCACGGGCGACAGCGAGGTCAGCCCCTGGCGGCGCAGAGTCGCGAACACCGCCGCGACCGTCGCGACCGCGCTCTGCAGCGTCCACAGGAAGTTCCTCACGGCCCCACCCGCTCGATCAAGGTCCGTCCCAGGAACAACGCGTCGAGGTCGGTCCGCGCGAAGGCGACCAGCGCGTCGTCGGGACACGAGGCCATGGGCATCCCCTTCTCGTTGTAGGAGGTGTTGAGCAGCGCGGCCAGCCCCTTCCGGCGGCCGAACGCCTCCAGGAGGCGGTGGAACAGCGGATTATCGTCAGGCCCGCAGACCTGCGGGCGGGTGGTGCCGTCCACGTGCATGGCGGCCCGGACGCGGACCTTGGCGTCCGGACGGACTTTCCGGGCGATCTGCATCCAGCGCGCGGCGCCGGTGAGCGGGCCTTCCAGGGCGCGCTCGGCGTCCGCGCGGGTCACCGATAGCGCGTAGGGGCGGAACGAGGCCCGCTGCTTCTCCGTCGAGCTCAGGCGGCGCGCCGCCGCGAGGTCGCCGGGGTCGCAGAG
>CAZTZW010000241.1:0-4964 GCA_964618085.1 uncultured Elusimicrobia bacterium | reverse complement strand
TTGCGCCCGCGCACGGGGCGAGAGACCACGCGCCGCGCGGTCTTGGCGCCCTTGGAGCCCGGCGCGGGGAGCTCGACGGAGGAAGGCGCGGCCGCGGCGGGCTTGACGCCCTTGACCAGCGGCGCGGCTCCCCCGAGCTCGGTCCCCGGCGCCGAGGGCGCGAGGGAGGACACGGGCTCGACGCTGGTCACGGGGCCGGCGCCGTCGACGGGCCCGGGAGCGCGCGGCGAGGCTCCGCCGGCGGCGGGGCTCTCCTTGTCCGCCAGGAGCTTCTCGGAGGAGCCGCCGCCGTCGTCGACGAGCGAGATCCAGCGGTGCAAGGTGCGCTGGCGGTTCTTGGCGTCCGTCGCCGTGAGCACGGTCTCGTAGCGTCCCGCCGGGAGGACGTCGCCGAAATAGCCCTGGCGGCCGTTCCAGAAGATCTGGTGGAACACGGGTCCGCCGCCGACGACTTCTTGGAGCGGCGTCAGCTCCAGCCCGTCCTTCGACGGCTGCAGCAGCGAGAACTTCCAGGAGACCAAGCCGGCCGGAGGGTCCGACACGGAGAACTCGATGACCACGCCCTGGTTGCGCGCGGGGCGGAACTGGCCGGGGAAGACGCCCAGCGAGATGGGCGGACCGAGCTCGTCGCCGACCGCGCTCTCCACCGCCAGGCTCAGCGGCTGGTTGTACACGAACACGGCGACGATGCCCTTGAAGTCGAGCAGGCCCTTGGGGATGTCGACCTGGGTGTTGAGCAGGTTCACGCGGACGCGCGCGGGAGCGACGCCCGCGGAGAGCATGTGCGCCGAGATGCCCATGGTGCGGCGCATGTCGAGCACCTTCGCGTCGCCGATGGCCGTACCCTCGGGGAGGATGATGATCTGGGTGCTGCCCAAGGCGAAGACCAGCTTGGTCAGCGGGTCGAGCAGGCGGGAGGCGTCGCGGTGGAAGGAGATGCCCGAGGGGAACAGCACCGACGTGGGGATGCCGATGGCCTCCGGGTCTCCGTTCTCCCGCATGACCACGCGCACCCCGTCGATGGCCTTCAGGTCGGAGAGGCTCTTCTCCTGCGCGCTGCGCAGGCGAGCCCGGATCTCCTTGCGCATGACGGCCTTGTTGGACGCCGACATGTCGTCGCCGCGCGGCGCGCCCGGGACGGACCGCCCGCGGGAAGGCGCCCGGCGTTCGGGCTCCTCGACGGCGTCGAGATCCCGCGCGCGGCGGGAATTCGAGATGCCGTCGGTCATGACGGGAGCCGCCGAACCCGGCCGGGACGCGGGAGAGCGCGGCGCGTTCATGGCCATGGTCTTCTCGGCGGCCGCCTCGGCGGCGACGTCGCCGCGCACCGCGGACGGGTTCCCCGCCTTGCCGCCGCCGGCGTTCATGCGGTGCGTGATGAGGTTGAGGTACTCGTTGGCCATCGAGCGCTCGGCGGGGTCGCCCTTGGTGAGGATCTCCATGAAGCGGTCCATGGCCTGCATGTCGTCTCCCGATTCGTAGAAGCGGATGGCGTTCTGCATGGGGCGGCTCAAACCGGACGTCCCCCCTTCGTCCTCCTGCGCCAAAATGGAGGACGCCGGGGCGCCTAGGAGCGCCGCGACGACGAGCAAGCGTTTAAACGGCATCTTTGCGCGGAGTCATCACCACGCGAACGGGAGGATAAGGGAAGCCGGTTACTGAAATATTACGGCCTTTTAACCTTATTCATGGAGAGACCCCCAAAGCCTGCAGTTGAGCGCGGGCCGTGGCGTTGCCCGGGTCCAGCGCCAGGGCGGAGCGGAGCATGGCGACCCCCTCTTCCTTGCGGCCCATCCCGAGGTACGCCCCCGCCAGGTTCAGACGAGGGGAAGGGCCCAGCATGTCGAGGGATGCCACTTTCTCCAACTCGGCGGCGGCCTCAGGGAGCTTCCCCTTGGCCAACAGAAGGGTGCCGAGGATGAAGCGGGGCTTGGGCATGTCCGGGAAGCGGCGCGAGAGGTCGGCGGCCACGGAGAGGGTCCGCTCCGACCAGTCCCGCGCGCCGACGGCCTGTTCGAGGACGCGCAGGCGCGGCAGCGCGTCGAGCATGGGCGAGCGCGGACGGCCCGCCTGCTGAGCCAGCGCCGCCAGGTTGCGCTCGGCCAAGGTCAGTTCGGGCGCCAAGGTGAGCGCCCGGACGTAAGCGCGCTCCGCTCCGGCCCAATCCTTCTCCAAGGTGAGCAGGTAGCCGAGGTTGTTCCAATGGTTCGGGTTATTGGGGAAGATGCTCACGGCTGCCTCGAGCAGGGCGCGCGCCGGCACGCGCCAGCGCGCGGGGTCGTTGAGGTAGAAGGCACTCAAACCGTTGTAGATCTCGGGAGACAGCGGGTTCAAGCCCCAGGCGGTGCGGTAGAACCTCAGCGCCTCGTCGGGCTTGCCGAGCTGGGCGTTGTAGACCGTCGCCGCGTTGAAATGGATCTCGTCGTAGCCGGCGTTGGCGTCGAGCGCGTCGCGGTAGGCGTCGACGGCGTCGACGGGACGCCCCGCGCGCGCGTAGGCGTTGCCCAGCTCGTAGAGCGCGTTGACCTCGCGCGGGCCCCAGGAGCGGGAGCGCTCCAGCTCCTTGAGAGCGCCCGGCAGGTTGCCCTGCCGGATGAGCTTGAAGCCGGAGAAGTAGCGCGCCTCACGGTTCCACAGTCGGACCCAGACCCAGCCCGCGGCCAGCGCGCCGACGCAGAAAGCCAGCGCGGCCCCGCGCCGCGCCCACGGCGAGGCCCTCCACTCCCAGGCCTCCCCCCGCGTCGCGCGGCCCACGGACGTGCCTGCGGCCCACCAGAACATGAAGGCCGGCACCGCGAAGTGGAGCGAGACGTTCAAGAGGTTGTCGGCCAGCACGCCCAGGACACCGGCCGCCAGCCCCACCCACACGACGTCCTCGCCGCGCCGCTCGCGGCACCACCGCCACGCCGCCGCGAAGAACGCCGTCCACAGCCACAGCAGCGCGCCCACGCCCAGGATGCCGGTCTGAGAGAACGTCTCGAGCAGCTCGTTGTGGGTGTTGTTGGCGTGCGTGCGCAGCTGACGCCAGAACGGCTCGACGTGCAGCAAAGTGCCCTGATAGAACGGGTAGTAGAGCTCGAAGAGGCCCCCGCCTTTCCCCAACAGCGGGGTATCGGAGCCCATCATCCAGGCGCAGGTCCAGATGAGCATGCGCTGGTGCAGCGGGCTGTAGCGGGCGGAATCCGACTGCGCGAGGACCTTCATCTCGGTGATGCGGCCGATGACCCCGGGCGCGTAGCCGCCCTTGACCGTGCTCGCGGGCCACGCCAAGGTCAGCGCCAGCGCGATGCCGAAGACCAGCCCGAGGGCCTTGGGCTCCTCGCGCAGGCGGCGGCGCACGAGCGGCGAGACGAACAGCGCCGCGCAGGCCACGGCCGCTCCCAGCCAGGATGAGCGCGTGAGAGTGGCCAGGAGCGCCGAGTGCAGCGCGACGAAGAGCGTCCCGTAGACGAAGCGGCGGCCCGGAGCCTTCTCGACGATGAACAGGCCCAGCGCGGCCGGCATGAGGACCACGATATAGGAGGAGAGGAAGTTCGGGTTGCCGAACGTGGACACGGCGCGGCCGCCGTAGGGGTTGAGGATCTGAGGCCAGACCACCTCGATGTTGAAGTACTGCAGCACCCCGTACACCGAGGAGAGGAAGCCGACGCCGAAGGCCAGATGGAGGTAGTCCGTCACGCGGCCGCGGCGCGTGAGCCAGGCCGCGCCCGTCAGCCCGACCGCCCACAAGAACGCGCCGCACGGGTCCCAGATGTGGGACCAGAGGTCCTCGGGGCGGCCGGTCGGGCGGGCGCGCAAGGACGGATAGGTCGTCCACAGGAGTCCCCAGACCAGGATGAAGGCGATCCACGGGAAGAGCGAGACCTCGTCGTCGCCCTTCTCCTCGGAGGAAGCGTAGGCCGCCGAGACGACGAACACCAGCGCGGCGTTGACCAGCAGGAACAGGGTCCCGCGCGCGCCCTCGGCCTGCATCGAGGGCCGGTAGAACGCCGGCAAGGTCGCGTAAGCCCAGGCCCAGGAGACCGCCCACACCGTCAAGAACAGCGCCCACGGCGCCCACACCGGCGTGCGCGGCACCCGCCAGCCTTCAGGGCGCCCGCTCTCCTGCGCGACCCAGAGGAGGCCCATCGCCAGGACGCCGACGTTGAGCAGGACGATCTGCGTGATGTACGGGTTGCGGGTGAGGTTGGTGAAGAACACCAGCGGGCAGAAGAAGTGCAGCACCACCCACAGGAACCGCCGGGCCCGCGGAATCATCGCGCGGATAGTCTAGACAATTTATGAGAAAGATACGGCCTCGCCGCGGTCGCGGCGAGGCCGTTCATCGCGTCCTGACGAGGAGTCTTAGGCGCGGCTGGTGACGAGGACGAGGTGGTAGCCGAACTGGGTCTTCACCGGGCCCTGGACCTTGCCGACCGGGGCGGAGAAGACGACCTTGTCGAACTCGGGGACCATCTGGCCGGGCCCGAACTCGCCGAGCTTGCCGCCGTCGCGGCTGGAGGGGCAGGAGGAGTGCTGCTTGGCGAGCGCGCCGAAATCGGCGCCGCCCTCGATCTGCTTCTTGAGGTCCGCGCACTGCGCTTCCGTCTTGACGAGGATGTGGCTGGCGCTGGCTTTGGGCATGTGAGGGACCTCTCGGTTCGGTTTTGAAAATCTAAGCCGGGGATGGGATTCGAACCCACGACCTGCTGTTTACGAAACAGCTGCTCTGCCGCTGAGCTACCCCGGCGTCGGACGTAGTTTACTAAAAAGTTGACAAAGGGGACAGGCACCTACGTCAACTGATGTCGATGTTGACTTAGGTGCCTGTCCCCTTTGTCAACTAATGGAGGCCCAGGTAGGCTTTCTGGACGGCGGGGTCCTTAAGGAGGACCGACGTGGTCTCGGAAGCGACGATGGCGCCGGTCTCGAGCACGTAGGCGCGAGAGGCGGCCTTCAGGGCGCGCTTCGCGTGCTGCTCGACG
>CAZTZW010000240.1:0-4983 GCA_964618085.1 uncultured Elusimicrobia bacterium | reverse complement strand
GGGGCCGAACGAGACCGCCCGGGCCGGGTCGGGGTTGGCCGGGTTCGCGCTCGAATTATCATAGACGCAGACGACTTCCAGAGCGGTCCCCGCCTTCAAGATGAGCGGCTCCTTCAGGCGGACGCTGCGCGGATATTTCACGTCGTGCTTCGCCATCGAGGCCAACGTCGTGGACGTCCCGTCCGCGGAACGCGCGACGAACTTCATGGCCGTCCCGCGAAGATGCATGTGGAACTCGAGCCGGTAGACGCTGATGTCGCGCTCGATCTTATCCGTCGCGGCGACCTCGAAGCCGTTCGCCTGCGCCGGGACCGTGAAGGCGCGGTTCATGATGACGCCGAACTTGACCTCTTTGAGCGGCCCCTTCTCCCGGCTCGCCCGCAGATGGGCCTTGATCTTCAGCTTCTCGGGGCGGCCGCTCGTCTGCGCGTGCAGCTCGACGGCGAGATGCGAGCCGCGGCGCACCAGGAAGGCCGAGCCCTTGGGGTACGGCAGCGGGCGGCTGCGGGGGGCCCAGGCCACGAGGCCGCCCGTCCGCATCGCCCGGGCCTTCAGCTTGCCGCCTTCCTTCCGAGCGTCGGGCCCGTACTCGCGCAGGGGCTTCGGCAGCACCATCAAAGCGAGATGATGGAACGCGTTGTCGTTCGTCGTCTCCAATTTGATGGCGTCCACCCAGATGTCGCGGTCGACCTCTCCTTCCATCGGATAGTACTCGTACGGGAGGAACCCCTGCGCCGGAATCTCGATCGCTCCCGTCGTCTCGAACGTCAGGTCGGCCTGAAAGGGTGGCGGGGCGGGCGGCGCGACGTCCCCGACCGCGGTCGCTCCCTCGCCGCGCGGGGCGCCGGCCTCGACCCATCTCACGATGTCGCGCGCCTCTTCGTCGGTCAAAGAGGAGTCGCCGAAGAAGCGGCCGTACTCGGGGTCCATCCCCCACGGCGGCATCCTCCGGGTCCGGACGACCTCGCGGATCATGGCGGCCCAGCCTCGCGCTTCCTCGTAGGTCGCGAGCCGCGCGGGAGGGGCGTTGCCCTTGGAGTGGCAGTTCAAGCACTTGGCCGCGAGCACCGGAGCGATATCGTCGAAAGTGACCGGCGTCTCACGCTGGTAGGCGATCGCGCAGCCGTGCGCGCCCGCCTCGACCTGGGTCGGGGTGCGCCCGGCGAGCAGAGCGGCGATCGCGTCGTCGAGGAACGGCCTCGAGTCGGGACCGTCGCGGTCCGTGACGGGTCCTTTATAGACCAGACGCCAGGAAGCCGGGTCGACGACCAGCGCCTCGCAGGTGCGCGCGATGCCGAGCGACGCCGAGATGGTCTGCGTCCGGTCCATCAGGACGGGGAGCGGCAGGCCGGAGTCGCGCATCTCCCGCGCGACGCTCGCGCGAGTGTCCTGCAGGTTCGCGTCGATGAGCGCGAACACGACGCCCTTCGAGGCGTACTTCTCCGACGCCGCCCGGATGGCCGGAGATAGCTCGCGGGCCGCCGGACAGCCGCCGCCCTGCGAGACGAGGACGACCGCGCGGGCGTCGCGATGCTTGTAGAGCTCGAAGAACCCGCCCCGGTCGTCCAGGAGCGCGAAGTTGTCGACCTTCGGGAAACGCGAATAGTCGGGCTTGTCGGGGGAGGCGCCGCTCAGCAGGCCCGCGCAGGCCGCCAGGACGAGGACGGCCGTGAAGGCTCGGAAGGGTCGCGTGGTCCGGGATATCGGCTCGAGAGGCTTCCTCGTCGTCCCGCGCTTCCTGGACGAGGCCGCCCTCGCCGGCCTGAACCTCGATTTCGACGCGGCCGAGCCGCCGAAGGACCCGGCCTACGCCATCCACGCGGCCGGACCCGCGGCCGTCGCGCTCCTCGCGGAGCGCTGCTCCGAGGCCGCGCGCGCGGTCGGCCGCCATACCGACCTCGCCGTGGACGCCGTCGCCGGCGCCAGCTACTTCTCCATCGAGGGGGGAGTGGATTTCGGCTGGCATCAGGACCATGAGAGCTACTACGAGTTCCAGGACCACTACCACTACCTGAACTTCTACGTCCCCATCCGCAAGCCCGACCGGAAGCTGTCGAACGTCGCGCTCGTCCCCGCCGATTCGCTCGAGGCGAGCGCGCCGAGGATATTCCAGCGGAGGCGCGGCAAGGGCGCGTGCCGCGCCATCGTCTCGCCCCAAGGCAACACCGCGTTCCTGGACGACGACGACGGGAGCGTCGACGCCGCGCCTTTCGACATCGACCGGCTCGCGCTCGTTCCCGAGCTGGACGCGGGCGACCTGCTGCTGTGGCGGGGGGACGTCTTCCACAAGACCCAGGACACCCGGACCCCTCGCGTCGCGGTCTCGCTGCGCATGCTCGGCGGCGGCGGCCGCATCAGGCTGAAGGCGCTGGACGTCACCTGCGCCGTGAAGGAGTCGATCGTCTCCGCCAATCAGGACACGTTCGATTTCCTGCGCCGGCGGCTCGAAGCCGCGGGCGGCGAGCTCTCCGTGGCCGAGTACTTGGCGTCCAAGCGCGCGCGGAGAGCGGGCTGATACGAGCCTGAGGCGGCGTCCCGGAACGGCCGGGCCGCGTCAGTTCGTCGTCGTGAGCTTGCCGCTCGGCGCGCCCGACCGCGAGGAGGTCGTGGGGACCTGGGTCGCGCGGATGGCGGACACCCAGTCCTGGCCCTCGGTGGCCCACGGCAGCGAGTAGACCGGGCGGAAGGCGGCCTCGAAGCGCTTCTTCTCCTCGGTCGTCAGGTCGATGAACTTGACCCCGCGCTTGATGAGGCGCGCGCGGCCCTCGACGTTCGCCTTGACGCTCAACGCGCGCTCCTCGCGCGCCGACTCCAGCGCCAGCCGGCGGACGGTGGCCTGATGGGCGGCGGGCAGGCTCTGGAAGAACTTCTCGTTGATGACGATCATCGTGGTCAGCAGGTAGTGGTCGGTGGTGACGACGACGTTCGCTCCGCGGTCGGCGCCGTACTCGTCGAAGCGCGCGACGGTGGTCTCGAGGGCGTCGGCGAAGCCCTGCTGGGACAAGGAGACGAACGCCTCGTGCGGGGCGCAGATGGGCTCGACGCCCAGGATGCTCACGTAGCTGCCCAGCAGGGGGAACTGGTCGGTCAGGAGCTTGAGCCCCCGCATGTCCGCGGGCTTGCGGACGTCGCGGTCCTTCATGGCGAACACGCCGTAGCCGCCGCTGTAGGTCATGCCCAGCGCCCGGATGCCCGAAGCCGGCGGCACGGCCGCGATGAACTCCGAACCCAGCGCGCCCTCGAAGACGGCCTCGGCGTGCTCGTAGTCGCGGAAGAGGTACGGGCTGCTGATGGCCCGCAGCTTGTCGTTGAAGCGGGCGAGACCCGCGGTGTACATCTGCGTCATCTCGATCTTGCCCTCGGCGAGGTGCGTCGTCAGCTCGCGGTGGCTCACGACCTTGCCGGCCTTCTTGTTGTAGGCGTCGGACGTGATGACCTCGACGCGGACCTCGCCGCCGGTCTCCTTCTCGATGCGGGCGGCGAAGTCGCGGGCGGACTTATCGGCGGCCACGCTCGGATCGTGGGCCAGTACCCAGCGGATATCATGTTTGGCGGCGCCCGCCTGGGAAGCGAGGAGGACGGCGGCGGCCAGGAAAGAAGCGATGCGGTTGATTCTCATGATATCTCCCTGAGTACTGAATTAGTTCCTGGGATTATAACCCCGTGGCCCTCTCCGCGCAAGAGGAATTTAGCCTTGTCCGGCCTCTATTTTTCACGTCGGCGGCCCTCGTCTTGACGCGGCCCCCGGATTGGGCCATAATACGGCTGTACCTTAATAAGCGCGGGTACTCAGGACCGACCCCCGACATGACCCCTCTCGAGCAAGCCGCTGCGCTGGAGCGCCTGCCGCGCGAAGAGAGCTACGCGCGCAACGCCGCCGAACTGGACGCCCGCCGCGAGGAACTGACCGCCCCGCCGCGCCTGGTCACGCTCGGCACGCACAACTCCTGCAACGCCAAGTGCGTGTTCTGCCTGGAAGGCCAGTACCCGCGCTTCGACCTGCCCCTCTACAAGCGCTTCTTCGAGGGCAAGATGGGGCATTTCATCAAGCAGGCCGAGAAGGTGACCTTCACCGGCTTCGGCGAGGTGTTGTGGGTGCCCGACGCGGTGCCCTTCCTCGACTACGTCAACGAGACCATCCCCGAGACGTGGAAGATCTTCACCACCAACGGCACGCCGCTGCGCCCCGACGTCATCGAGCGGCTCCTCAAGTCCCGCTACGTGATCCAGCTCTCTTTGCACGCCTCCTACGCCAAGCTCCACGAGGAGCTGACCTTGCTGCCCGGCGCCTTCGACCAGATCGTCTCCTCCGCGCGCGAGCTGATGCGCGTGCGCCGCGAGCGCAAGCTGGGCGACCGCCTGCACATGGTCATCGTGGACGTGGTCACGCGCATGAACGTCGACGACCTCCCGAAGCTCGTCCAGCTCGCCTGGGACCTCGGCGTTCCCGAGCTGCAGTGCCAGTACGTGACGATGTTCGCCAAGGAGCACGTCGACATGTCGTGCTGGTTCGACCAGGCCCGCGCCAACGCCGCCATCGACGCGGCCGAGAAAGTCCTGGCCGACATCAAGGCCAAGGCCGACCCCGAGGAGTTCGCCCACTTCGGCGTGCGCCTCCCGCCGCGCTTCGGCCAGGCCAAGCCCGAGGGCAAGCACGAGGGCTTCTGCGCCGACCCGTGGGAGATGGTCTACGTCGAGGGCCAGGGCCCGGTCCTGCCCTGCTGCAACTGGGGCGTGCACGTGGGCAACCTCGAGAAGGGCGACGACATCGACGCCCTGTGGAACTCGGACTTCTACAAGACCATGAGGCGCTCCATCGCCTCGGGCAAGCCGCACCCCTGGTGCGCGCACTGCGTGAAGTACACGGGCTGGAACGTCGATTCCCTGCTCTCGCACCTGACCAACCGCCCCGACCAGCAGCGCCGCCTGCTCGACGAGATCGAGAAGCGCGGCCTGACCGACGTCTCCGCCCTGCGCCCGCTC
>CAZTZW010000239.1:0-4985 GCA_964618085.1 uncultured Elusimicrobia bacterium | reverse complement strand
TGCCCGACCCAAAGTGCTTGCACTCATCCGTTTCCGTTCAACTTGGACGCATAACTTGTGAGTATGCTGGTCCGTATAGCGCCGGAAGGATATTGGCCGGCTCTGGGGAGTGTATAGTGAAAATCACGATAATTCCAGCTTGTGGATGGATATCCCGGGCATGATAGGTGGCGGCGGGGGGCTGTATAGCATCGATAGCCTGGCGGGGGGGATGGCGGGCTTTTCAGTTACCCGCTGATTTCCTAGAATTTACATATGCCCGCCAAGCCCGCCTCGTCGAAAGCTGCCGGTAAGGACCCCTATAAGACGCTGGGGTCGCAACGGCTGTTCAAAATCCACGAACTGATGGTTCGCGCTCGCCTTTTGGAAGAGCGGCTCATCAAGATGAGCAAGGGCGGGGACGGGTTCTTCTGGATCGGCGGGCCGGGTGAGGAGGCGTTTAACGTCCCGCTCGGGCTTCAGGTCAAGAAGGGGCATGGGGTCGACCACGATTTCTTGCACCTCCATTACCGCTCCTCGGGCATCGTGCTCGCGATGGGGGCTAAGCCCATCGATACCATCCGGCAGATGCGCTCGGTGGCGACGGACCCTTATTCGAAGGGCCGCAATTTCGTCAATCACTACGCCATCCCTGAGCTGAACGTCGTCCCTGTCGCGCCGACCATCGAGACGCAGTATTCGACGGTCATCGGGACCGGCATCGCTCAGGCTCGCGCCAAGACCGACGCGGTGTCCATCGTCAACGGCGGGGACGCGGGCACGGCCGAGGGCGACTTCCACACCTGCTTGGTGTGGGCCAACCGTCCCGCTTTGCCTTTGCCGGTGCTCATCATCGTGGTCAACAACGGCTACGGCATCTCGACGGAGATGCGCTCGCAGCACGGCGAGAAGGACATCTCGGATTGGGCCAAGGTGTTCCCGGATATGCCGGGCAAGACCATCAACGGCAACTCGGTGGTGGAGTCTTGGGCCGCTCTGGAAGAAGCTTTCGCGTACGTCCGGAAGAACCGCCGGCCGTACCTGCTGGAGGCGCGCACCAGCCGGCTGTACGGGCATTCGTCTTCGTCGGGCGCCAACCGCATCCCGGAGCCCGACTGCATCGAGCTCGTGGAGAAGGCGATGGTCGAGCGCGGCATGGCCAAGGCCGCCGATTTCAAGAAGGTGTGGGAGAAGGAAGCCGCCGCCATCGACGAGGCCCACAAGCAGGTCAAGCAGGAGCCGTTCCCGGATCCCCAGTCGGTGTGGGAGGACGTCTTCGCGGACGGACTGCCCCCGAGCTATCCGACCAAGGGAGGGTCCTGACATGGCTAACATGGCTCAGGCCATCCGCATGGCCCTGCACTACGGCGAGAAGAACCTCGGCGTCATGGAAGTCTTCGGTGAGGACGTCGGCCCGCCCTTGGGCGGCGTGTTCACGGCGACCCAGGGCCTGGAGCGCTCCTGGAACGCGCCTCTCGACGAGCGCGGCATCATCGGCGCCGCCCTCGGCCTCGCCTGGGCCGGCCAGCGGCCCGTGGCCGAGATCCAGTTCGTCGACTACATATTCAACGTCATCGACATGCTCAAGCTCGCCGCCAACGGCAATTGGGCTTCCGGCGGCCGCTACAAGACGCCCTTGGTCGTCATGACGCCCACGGGCTCGGGCATCCACGGGTCCTTGTATCACTCGCACTCTTTCGACTCCATGGCCGCCAAGCTGCATGGGATGAAGGTCGTCTGCCCCTCGAACCCGCTCGACGCGTACGGCCTGATGCTCGCCTCGATCAAGAGCAACGACCCCGTCCTCTACCTCAAGCCCAAGGCGCTGCTGCGCTCCAAGGGCGAGGAGCTCATCCCCGGCGAGCCCGCGGACGAGAAGGCGCTCCACGACATGATCGACGCCCCTCTCGGGGACCGCTCGAAGTGGAAGCCCAAGTGGCCCAAGCTCACCGACTACACGGTGGAGATCGGCAAGGCCAAGATCACCCATCCCGGCTCCGACGCCACCGTCATCACGCACGGCCGCATGGCGCCCTTGTGCTTGGCCGCCGCGCGCAAGCTGGCCGCGGCCGGCCAGGGCTCCGTCGAGGTCATCGACCTGCGCTCGCTCATCCCCTACGACTGGGAAGCCATCAAGGCGTCGGTCAAGAAGACCGGCCGCGTGGCCTTCATCAACGAGGAGACCGAGATCTGCAACCTCGGCGAGCACCTCATCCGCCGCTTGGTGGACGAGATGTTCTACGAGCTGAAGGTCCGCCCGCGCCTGCTCGCGGGCAAGGCCACGCCCGGCATCGCGCTCTCGCCCAACCTGGAGTACTTCATCCAGCCCCAGGGCCCCGACGTCGAGCGCTGCATCGGCGAGCTGCTGGCCGACCCGGCTTAAGCGCGTCGGCCCCCTTCCAGCGACGGCCTGACTACCAGGCCGCCTGGTCCGCCAGGACTTCCGGCATCACGGTGGCTTCCAGGTGGCGTATGCGGTCGCCGGGCTCCGGGTGCAGTTCGTTGGGCACGAAGCCCTTCTCCTGCCAGAGCTCGTCGGCGCGCTTGAACAAGACGGCGTAGACCCGCGCGTCGTAGCCCGCGTCCGTGACCATGCGAACGGCTCGCGCGTCCGCCTCGTACTCGCTGGCGCGGGCCAGCAGCTTCAGGCGCTCGCGGGGCGCGGCCATCTCCTCGGAGAAGCGTTCGAAGTCCGGGGCGTCGTCCACGCAGGGGACGGCCTTCTTCTTCCATTGGCGGTACATCTTGCAGAAGGCCTCGTGGTAGCGGCGGTGATGCCCGAGCTCCAGGTGAGCGATCTCGTGGGCCATGATGAAGGCGGCCTCGTCGACCGTGCGGGCGTAGGAGTAGAACCGGGGCGTCCAGACGATGGCGGCGGTGTCGAGGGTGTTGCGGCCGCTGCGAGGAGCGTATACGCGGGCGGATACGTCTTTCAGGTGCGTGGGAACGCCCGTGGTGGGCTTGCCGTCGACATCGAAGCCGATGAGGCCCGGCGCGTAGTAGTGCAGGCGGACGTCGGCGCGGCCCGGGTACTTGGAGGCGGCGAGCAGGCGCCGGGCGACGGTCTCGATGGCACGGGACGGGGGCGGGGAGTCCGACGCCCGGGCCAGGCCGAAGGAGAGCAGCAGGAGCGCGGATGAGACCATCGGCTGCTTAAGGGCCGTACGACTCTTGGAAGTAGCCGCGGACGGTCTGGCAGGGGTAGCTCTGGTCGAGCTTCTTGGTCGGCCCCTCGCGCCAGCACGTCGTGACCAGGTCCTCGGAGGGGCCGAAGGCCAGGGCGCCGCGCTGGTCGGCGTAGAGCAGGGCCGCGCCGACCTTGCGCGCGTCGCCGTCCTTCGGGCAGCGCTCATCGTAGTCCTGCCAGCTCACCAAGCCCACGACCTGGCCGGTGCACAGCGAGACCACGGGCCCGCCCGACATGCCGCCGATGTCGTAGTCCACGGGGCATTCGAGCATCAGGCTGGGATTGGACGAGCCGTTGGGCGGCTCGGAGTAGCCGATGACCTTGCAGACGTGCTGCATGAAGCGGCCTTTGACGTCGGGGAAGCCCGAGACGGCGACCATCTCGCCCGCCCGCGGCTGAGGGGCCTGCGAGGGGGACAGCGGCTCTACCGAACGGCCGGGGGTCGCGGGCGTCGCCACGGCGTCGTTGCCCCAGTCGAAGAGGCCCGGCGCGACGGAGAAGGCGTACTCCCGGCCGTCGGAGGCGCGGAGCCTCGACAGGTCGAAGCGGTCCTTGATCCTCACCCGGGGCGTGGTCTTCTTGCGGCAGTCCTGCGCGGGGCCCTTGGCCGGGACGTGATGCGCGGTGGCGAGGAAGGCCTGCGTCGCGTCGCGGATGAAGAAGGCGCTGCCCACGCTCTCGTCGCGCCGGGCGGTCGTCTTGACCGTGGCGGAGCGGATGCGGCCGAGCATGGCGGCCGCGGCGGCGGCGTCGAGGCAGGAGGCGGCGGGGGCGGCGGGGAGAAGGAGCAGGGCCGCGAGGGGTAGCCGCATGGGCCTAGTGTGCCCCGGGAGCGCGCTTCGCGCAAGGCCCTCTACCCGTAGGGGGAATTGATAGAATCGCCTCCATGAGGTCCGTTCTCGCGCTGTGGCTGCTCCTGCTCGCCGGGCCCGGCTTCACGCCGTCCCACGCGGCGGCGGCCCCCGCCAAGAGGCAGCCGACGCGGGTCCGCGCGGCGCGCTCCGCGAGCGTCGCGCGTCTCGACCGCTGCTCCGAGGCCGGCCCGCTCGCGCGCGACGCGGAGACGAGCCGCGGCGCGGCCTCCGCCGCCTCGCTCCCGCCGACCCCCGCGGTTCTTCTCGCGCCTTCCTCGTCCGTCCGTCTCGCCCTCCCGTCGACGGCCGTCCGCGCCGTCTCCCGCGCCTCCTCGCTCGCGAGGGGCCGCGCCCCGCCTCCCGCGGCTTGAACCGAGCCCGTCCCTGACGACCCGCGGCGCGCCTATCCAGGCCGCCCTCCGGGACCGCTAGAACCGTCATCGCCGTGAGGATACCCGCATGTCTCGTCCGCTTTCCGCCGTCCTGCTGTTGGCCGCCTCGACCGCCGCCGCCCAACCTATCTGGGTCCCGCCGGAGGTGGCGGTGGACCGGTTGAACCGCACGTCCTTCGAACGCGTCCCGCTCGACGAGGTGGCCGTGGGCGACTCGTCGCGGCTGGCCTCTTTGCTGCACGAGCTGCGGCAGAAGACGTCCGCGCGCCAGGAAGAGGTGGCCCTCATCCGCGTGACCATCAAGGGCGAGTGGTTCCTGTCGCCGGCCGACTCGGCGCGCGAGCAGGCGTCCTTGCTCGGCGCCAACTACATCGAGCTCGAGTACTCGTTCGGCGGCGACGACCTGGCCGGCTCGGAGCGCCACTTCCGGGCTTGGCGCGTCGAACGCGCCGACGGCGTCCCGTTGTTCACGCGCCCCCGCGAGGCGGTGGATTCGGCGTGGCGCCCGAGGCCCGCGACGCCGCCCCCGGGCGCGGCCCCGCCGCTCAGCGTGCCCGAGTCGGCCCCGCTGGA
>CAZTZW010000238.1:0-5007 GCA_964618085.1 uncultured Elusimicrobia bacterium | reverse complement strand
CCACCTTCGGCGTCATCCTCCTCTCCCTCGTCGACGGGCGCCCCCGCATCCTGGGCGTGCGCGACATGCTGGGCCACTTCATCCAACATCGCAAGGTCGTCGTCACGCGCCGCACGAAGTTCCAGCTGCGCAAGTGCCTCGACCGGGCCCACATCCTCGAGGGCCTCATCATCGCGGTCAAGAACATCGACCGCGTCATCAAGATCATCCGCGGCGCCGACGACACCGAGTCCGCGCGCACGCAGCTGATGGAGGCCTTCGAGCTCTCCAAGATCCAGACCAACGCCATCCTCGAGATGCGCCTCGCCAACCTCACCAAACTGTCGGTGGGCGACCTGCAGAACGAGTACGACGGCCTGGTGAAGCGCATCGCCGAGCTCAAGGCCATCCTGGCCGACGTGAAGAAGGTCTACGCCATCATCACGACCGAGCTCGAAGAGGTCAAGAAGGCCTTCGGCAAGGGCCGCCAGACGCAGATCACCACCGAGGCCGCCGAGATGTCGCTCGAGGACCTCATCCAGAAGGAGGAGGTCGTCATCTCCTTCTCCAACACCGGCTACGTCAAGCGCATCCCCGTGGCGACGTACCAGGCCCAGGGCCGCGGCGGCAAGGGCATCACCGGCGCAGAGGTGAAGGAAGAGGACTTCATCGAGCACTTCTTCGTCACCGACACCCACGCCGCGCTGCTGTTCTTCACGAACCGCGGCCGCGTGTTCGCGCTCAAGGCGTTCGAGATCCCCGAGGGCAACCGCACGTCCCGCGGCAAGGCCGTCGTGAACCTGCTCGCCCTCACCGGCGAGGAGAAGGTCACCTCGGCCATCGCCATCCGCTCCTTCGAGGAGAAGAAGGGCCAGGAGAGCTTCCTGGCCATGATCACCCGGGCGGGCACGGTCAAGAAGACCCCTCTCTCGGACTTCGAGAACATCCGCCGCTCCGGCATCATCGCCATCGGCCTCGACGAGGGAGACGTCCTGGTGGAGGTGCAGCATACCTCCGGCAAGGACGAGATCCTCATCGCGACCAAGGACGGCATGGCCATCCGCTTCCCCGAGGGCGACATCCGCTCGATGGGCCGCGGCGCGGGCGGCGTGAAGGGCATCCGCCTCTCCGAGGGCGACCAGGTCATCGGCATGGAGGCCTTCCCGACCGGCAGCAAGAAGACCCTCCTCACGGTCTGCGAGCACGGCCACGGCAAGCGCACCGAGCTCAACGAGTACCGCGGCCAGCACCGCGGCGGCGGCGGCGTCATCACCATCAAGGGCACCGACGGCCGCAACGGCGCGGTCATCGGGGTCAAGCTGGTGACGGACGACGACGATCTGATGGTGATGACCGAGAAGGGCAAGGCCATCCGCCTGCGCTGCAAGGAGATCAAGACCATCTCCCGCAACACGCAGGGCGTGCGGCTGGTCAAGCTCGACGAGGCGGACCGCGTGTCGCGCGTGGCGCCCATCGCCACCGAGCCGCCGGTCGCCGGAGCGCCGGCGACGACCCCGGAACTCCCCATCGACGGCGGCCCGAAGTGAGGACCGCGGCGCGTTGAAGCGGCATCTCCTGATCCCCGTCCTCGCCGCCATCCTGGCGGCGGGGGCGGGGCCCGCGTCGGCCGAGCTCGTGCTCGAGAGCGTGGGCTGGCAGAGCGGCAAGGCCGAGCGCCCCCCCCGTCCGGCCGTGTTCTCGGACGCGGCGTCCGTCTCTCTGCCCGCCAAGGGCGCGCCGCGCCTGCGCGCCAAGGCCATGCTCAAGAACCGCGGGCCCAAGTCCATGGAGGGCATCCTCCTGCGCTACGTCGTGTCGGCGCGGCTCCTCTCGTTGAAGGCCGCGGACGGCGAGGGTTCCTGGGCGGTCCCGTTCCTCGTCGACGAGCGCCGCGTGCCGAAGATCGGACCCAACAAGATCCTCGAAGTCCCGCTCATCACCACCCCGCTCCTCGAGCAGTATCTGCGCCGCGTCGCGCGCCAGGGCTTCCGCGTCGACCGCCTGCGCCTGCAGGCGATGATCGAGCCTCACCCCGACCAGGACGTGCGCACCGTTTCGGCCGAGCTGGAGGTCCTCAAGTGAACGACCTGGGCGCCATCCGCAAAGACCCCGCCAAGGCCCTGAAGGGCCTGGGCGACCGCAACCCCAAATGGGTGAAGGAGCTGGAGGCCCTGCTCAAGGTCGATGAGACCTACCGCGCCCTCCTGAACGAGGTCGAGGGGATGCGCTCGAAGAGGAACGCCGCCTCTCAGGAGATCGGCAAGGCCAAGGCGTCCAAGGACGAGGCCAAGGCGCAGGCGCTCATGGCGGAGGTCGGCAAGCTCAAGGCGGAGATGCCCGAGAAGGAAGCCGCCTTGGCCAAGCTCGAGGCCGAGGTCCGCGCGCTGGCGCTGGGTCTCCCGCACGTCCCGCACGAGAGCGCCCCCGTCGGCAAGGACGAGACGCAGAACCCCGAGGTCCGCAAGCACGGCGCGCCTCGGCCGTTCGCGTTCAAGCCGCTGGACCATCAGACCGTGGGCGAGAAGCTGGGCCTGCTCGACATGGCGACCGGCGCCAAGCTCGCGGGCTCGCGCTTCGCGCTGTGGAAGGGGCCGGGCGCCAAGCTCCTGCGCGCGCTGGGCAACTTCCTCCTCGACCGGCACACGGCCGCCGGCTACCTCGAGGTTCACCCGCCCTACCTCGCCCGCCCCGAGGTCATGGAGGGTACGACCCAGCTCCCGAAGTTCGAAGCGGACATGTACAAGACGGTGAACCAGGAAGGCGACAAAGTCACCACCCTCTATCTCATCTCCACCTCCGAGATATCCTTGACCAACATGGTCCGCGAGGAGATCCTTCCCGCCGAGAAGCTCCCGTTGAAGCTCACGGCGCACACGCCGTGCTTCCGTCAGGAAGCGGGCTCCTACGGCAAGGACGTGCGCGGCGTCATCCGCAACCACCAGTTCGACAAGGTCGAGCTTGTCTGGGTGACCAAGCCCGAGGATTCTTTGGCGGCCCTCGAGCAGCTGACCTCCGACGCGGAGGGCGTGCTGAAGGCGCTCGAGCTCCCGTACCGCGTCATCCAGCTGTGCACGGGCGACATGGGCTTCGCCGCGATGAAGACCTACGACCTCGAGGTGTGGATGCCCTCCGAGGACAAGTATCGCGAGATCTCGTCGTGCTCCGACTGCGGCGACTTCCAGGCCCGGCGCATGGCCGCTCGCTTCAAGCGCGACGCCAAGGCCCCGGCCGAGCTCGTCCACACCCTCAACGGCTCGGGCGTCGCGGTCGGACGCCTGGCCGCGGCGATCCTAGAGAACTGCCAGCAGCAGGACGGCTCCGTGACCATCCCCAAGGCCCTCGTCCCCTACTTCGGGGCCGAGCGCATCGCTTAAAAAGACCATGGCGCGGGGGCTCAAGAAGCTGGAGACCGTCGTCGCCCGCCTGCTCGGGCCGCGCGGCTGTCCCTGGGACCGGGCGCAGACCCACAAGACCCTCATCCCGTACCTGCGAGAGGAGTCCAAGGAGCTCGCCGACGCCTTGAAGGGCGGGCGCTGGCACGAGATCGAGGACGAGCTGGGCGACATCCTCTTCCACATCTATTTCCACAGCATGATCGCGCAGAAGGCCGGGGATTTCTCGCTGAGCGACGTCGCGGAGAGCCAGGCCGTGAAGCTGATGCGCCGGCACCCGCACGTGTTCGGCCGGAGCCGCAGGTTCAAGACGGAGAAGGACGTCCGCAAGCACTGGGACGAGATCAAGTCGGTCGAGCGCGCGACGCGGGCGAAGGAAGTCGCCGCCCGCATGGCGAAGAAGAGACGTTGACGGCGCGAGCCGTCGAATCAGGAGGCTAGAGGATGTTCTTCGAGGGGCCGGAGAAGAAGGTGGAGTTGGCGCTGCTGCCGGGGCAGCCGTCGCTGCGCGCCCGGGGCAAGGCGTACTGGGCGAAGGTCGTGGAGCGCGCGAAGGCGCAGATCCTCTCGGAGGTATCCAACGAGCAGATGGACGCCTATCTGCTCAGCGAGTCCTCCCTCTTCGTCACCGACACGTGGCTCACCATGATCACCTGCGGGCGCACCGACCTCGTCTCCGCGGTGGAGATGATGTGCGCGGACCTGGGGAAGGAGAACTTCCAGTACCTGGTCTACGAGCGCAAGAACGCCCATTTCCAGGAGTACCAGCCCTCCAACTTCTTCGACGACGCCAAGCGCCTGAGCGGGCTCATGCCCGGCAAGTCCTACCGCTTCGGCGACGGCGACGACCACCACGTCTTCCTCTTCCACCTCGACAAGGCGTACGAGCCCAAGAACGACGACCTCACGCTGGAGATCCTCATGCACGGCGTGGACGCGGCCGCGGCGCGCGTGTTCATGTCCGGGCCCGAGCACAAGAAGGACCACATCCGAGAGAAGTCCGGCGTCTGGTCCATCATCCCGGGTTTTAAAGTGGACGATCATCTTTTTGAACCGATGGGCTACTCGCTCAACGCCATCAAGGGCGACCGCTACTACACCATACACGTCACGCCGCAGAAGATCGGCTCCTACGTGAGCTTCGAGACCAACGCCGTCGGGACCGACGTCAACGAGACGGTCGCCCGCGTGCTGGACATCTTCCAGCCGCAGTCCTGCGACGTCATCCTCTTCCAGCCGCAGGGCACGCGCAAGAAGGTGCGCTGCTACTATCCCATCAAGCGGTCGGTGCGCCAGAACCTGGCGTGCGGCTACCGCGTGACCTTCGACCATCACTTCAAGCCTCTCGAGGGCCCCGTGCCGGCCTTCGAGATCGCCATCTGAGATGAAAGTCCGCGGATCGAAGTGGGCTGACGAGGTCTATCAGGGCATCGTGCGGACGGGCTTCCGGCTCAAGCGCCGCGTGTTCAAGGGCAAGTCACCGTTCCAGACCGTCGAGGTCGTCGAGACCGCGGGCCACGGCAAGCTCCTGCTCATCGACGGGATGACCATGGTCTCCGAGCGCGACGAGTTCGTCTACCACGAGATGATGGCGCACCCCGCCCTGTTCCTGCACCCGAGGCCGCGGCGCGTGCTC
>CAZTZW010000237.1:0-5008 GCA_964618085.1 uncultured Elusimicrobia bacterium | reverse complement strand
GGCAGTCGGCCGGACGCGACCGCCGCGTCGACGCCGGCGTTGGCCCGGTTGAATCGGTCGGGCGCGTCCGAGGCCGGCTCGCCGTCCACGAGGACCAGGGCGGTGGCGCCTCGGTCCTTCAGGCGGATGAGCGCGCCCTCGGCTGATGACTGCGCGTATCCGAGGCTGATGACGCGCAGCGGCAGCCCCCGGGCGGCCGCCAGCGAGGCGAGGTTGTTCGCGTTGAGGCGTCGATCCTCGAGGGCCAAGGCGACGACGCCGTCATCCCCGCCGGCGGCCGCGGCCGCGTCCAATAGCGCCGCGCGGTCCCAGGCGGGCTCCCGGGACGGCGCGCCGCACCAGGCGAGGCCCGTCCCCGCGGGGGTGATGAAGGTCTCCCGTACGAAGACCGCCCCGCCGACGCCCAGTAGGAGAGCCGAGGCCGAGACGCGGGCGGAGCGCTGGTGGAACCCCGCGACCGCGCGCGCGCCGAGCATGGCGAGCGCCGGCAGGAGGGGCGCGAGTAGACGCTGCTCCGCGTTGCGGACGCAGGCGAACAGAAGGAGCGGGGCGGCCCAGGCCAAGGCCAGGCGCGTGCCCGCGTCGAAGAAGGCGCGCCCCTGCGATGCGGCGGCGCCCGCGGTCACGGCCGAGAGAGCGAGGGCCAGGGGCCATGAGAGCGCCTGGGAGGCGAGCCTGTCGAGGAAGGCGAGCGGCCCGCGCGAGACGGCCGCGTAATCGGCGGACACGCGGCCGAATCCCGCGCTCCAGGCGAATCCGAGGACGTAGGGGAGGTTGAAGGCGTACCATGTGGCCGCCAGGGCTCCGCCGACGAAGAGGGCCGTTCGGTAGTGAGGGGCGAGCTCGCGGCGCCTCGACCATACGACGCCGCACACGAACAGCGGGAAGACCACTTTCGTCAGCAGGCCGCACCCGAGGATGACGCCCAACAGCGCGCTCTCGCGGCCGCCGCTCCGGCCCTCCGCGGCGCGCCAGACGGCCGCGGCGACGACGGCGGTCAGCGCGCTCTCGACGAAGTAGACGCGCGAGAGGCCGTACAGGAGGGGCGTCAGCGCGACGAGGCACGCGGTCAAGGAGGCGATCGCGTCCCGGCGCGGGTGTTCTCTCCATGCCGCACGGGCGGCAGCGGCGGTGAATCCGCACGTCAGGGCGTGGGAAAGGAGGCTCACGTACGGGGCCGCGCGCTCGGAGGGGCCGGTCACGGCGTAGAGAGGCAGCGGCAGGAGCGAGATGAGGGGAGCTTTCATGCGGAAGGAGGACGCCCATTGCTCGGCGAAGTCGGGAAGGCCGCGCGCGAGCGCGTGGTAGAAGCGGAAGCTCAGCTCCAGGTACCACCCGTCGTCCCAGGTCGGCGCCGAGGTGCCGGCGCCGATATGCCACGCCCCTGCGGCCGCGATGGCGAGGATCAGGAGGGCGGCGCCGCGGCCCGGGGTCATGTGCGGCGGGTCTCCCAGAGACGGGCGAGGGCGAACCAGATGGCGCCGAGCGCGAAGGATGCGGCCAGGGCGAACCCGGCGCCGGAGACTCCCCATGTCGGGGCGAGCTTGACGACGAGGGCGATGTTGGCCGCCCCCGTGATGAGGCCGCCGGTCACCGACACCCGCAGCCCCGAGAAATCCCTGGCGGCGTACAACGCCGACATGGTCCCGTGAAGCAGGGAAAGCGCCGCGGCCCCCGAGAAGACCAGGATCCACGACCAGTCGAGAGTATAACGGCGGCCGAACACGGCGAGCGCGGCGACGAGGGCCCCCGCGAACAAGACCCAGGCCGCCAGCAGGCCGGGCAGGGCTCCGCGTCTGGCGAGAGCCCAGGCTTCCTTCTGCCCGCGCTCATCGCTGGCCAAGGGCACGACGACCGACTGCAGCATGTGGAGGAGAGCCATGGCCACCTGCAGGGACGCGGTGAAATAAGCGCTGAAGAGGCCGACCTGAGCGGCTCCTCCCGCGGTATGGAGCGCGAAGCGGGCAGGTGCGAGCACGCATGCCACGGAGAGCAGGTTCAAGGTCGCCACCGCTGCGTAACGCCAGACGGCTCGCAGCACCTCCGGCTCCCACGCGGGCGCTAGCCAGCGCCGCAGGCACCACAAGGCGTAGAGCGCGCCCAGGCCCCAGGAAGCCCCCGCGGCGATCAGCATGGAGCGGTGGTCCTTCCCGAACGCGAGGTAGGCCGCCGCGAGCGCCACCGGAGCGGCCGCCCCGTAGACGGACTCGACGAGGCCTCTGTGCGCGAAACGCTTGAGCCCGAGCAAGGGGCTGGCCACGACGATGTAGACGGCGTTGAGCGCGGCGAGGACGAGTGTGAGCGCGTACAGCGACGGGGGCAGGCCGAGGGCGCTCTCGAGGATTCGATGGACGACCGCCAGAAGGGGCATCACGAGCAGCGTCCACGCGAAGAAAGACGCGAGAGCGGTCGACACGAATCGCGCGCGGCGCGTGTTGTCGGACTCCGCCGCGAGGAGCTTGCCGATGGCGGTCGGGAAGCCCAGCATCGGGAGGATCTGCAGGTAGGAGACCGCCGCGAGGGCGAGGTTGGCGCGGCCGTACTCCTCGGGACCGAGCAGTCGTCCAGCCGCGATCTGCGTGAGCAGCGTCGACGCCTTCGCTAGTCCGAAGAGGGCTCCGATCCAGCCCAGACCGCGCAGGAGCGAGGGCAGCGGCGCCGGGGCGTCGCCGCGGACGCGGGGACGGGCGCGAGGCAGCGTGGAGGCCGGGTCGGCCGATTCCGCGGCGTCCGCTTCGGCGACGAGCGCCGGTCCGAGATGATCCATGAGCGCGTCAGCGGCGCGGCACGGCCCGACGCGCACCGCGATGAACCGCGGCTCGAGGCCCTTGTCGTGCAGGAGGTCGACGAGACGGGGCGCCAGCAGGGACGCGTTGGCCTCGCGGAGGAAGCGGTTGTCGTCGGCGAAGAGGACGGCCGTCATACGCGTGAGGCCCGGCGTCGCGGGACGCGCGGCGCCGAAGAAGGCGTCGGCCAGGGCCCGTCGGAGGCCGCCGCCGAGCTCGACGACGAACACGCGCCTGCCGTCGGCGGCCCAGGCGGCGGCGGCGGCGCGGCCCTGAGCGCTCCAGGCGTCCCACGGCTGCTCGCTGAGCAGGACGACATCCAGACGCTCGCCGCCGGAGGAGCGCTGGGCGCGGGCGGATTCGATGCACGCTGCGAAGCGCGAGAACTCGTGCGCGGTCGAGTGACGGCGGGCGAGCTCCACGCGGGCTTGCCGCCGCGCTTCGGTCTCCGTCGTCGGGAGGTCCCTGGCGATTCGGACCCAGTCGGCGGGGGTCCGCGCGATGTAGACGTGCTCCGACAAGGCCTCCAGCGAGGGCAGCGGCGAGGCGATGACGGGACGACCCGTCGCCAGGCACTCATAGATCTTAGCAGGCATCACGCCCATGAGGAACGGCGTCAGTCTATAAGGGAGGATGAACACCTCGTGCTCTTCGAGCGTCCGCGCGAGGTCCGAGCGTTCGACCGGCGGGCAGCGCCGCACCGCCGGGGCGAGCGAGGGCGCGTTGCCCTTGGTGAAGCCGCGCACGGTCACGGTCAGGCCGGCGGCCGCGAGCGAGTCCGGCACGCGCTCGTCGAGGTCGGAGCTCCAGGTCCCGTAGTAGCAGGCGTCGTCCCATGTCCCGCGGGGCGGCTTGACCTTGAAGAAGTCCTCGGGGACCCCCTGATGGATCTTGTCGACGCGGGGATGCTCGGCCCGCTTCTGCTCGAAAAGGAAGTCCGAATCGCAGACGACCCGGTCGGCGAGCGACAAAAGCTCCCGTTCGATGGCGTCGAAGTCGCCCGGGGCGCAAGGATGCGCCCGGAAGTTGGACGCGCAATCGTAGACGACCGAGCCCGGGGCGAGTCGTCGCGCGAGCTCGATCATCGTCGGGGTCGGGCCGTAGACGACGCAGTCGGCGCCGTCGCGCAGTCCCGCTCGCCGCAGCTGCCGGAGCAGGCGGGGGATGAGGAGAGAGGAGTTGAGACGCCGGAAAGACTTCCAAGTGGGGGGAAGGACGCGAGGGGAGAAGACGCGCACCCCTTCGGGGATGATGTTCGCCCCGCTGACCGCGGCAGGGAACACCTGGTTCCGCGCGCGGCGCCAGACGCGGGGCATGTCGCGCCATGAGGGGTTCCGGAAGCCCGTGTTCTCGATGAAGAACACTTCCGCGCCCTGCGCGGCGAAGGCCGCGGCGAATATCTGATGGCGCTGCCAGGCTGTGTCCCAGTCGATGGTGCTGAGGATGACGACCTGGCGGCGAGACCCGCTCATCGCCCTCTCCACCAACCCAGGGTGTCGGCGAGGCTGCGGGCGAAGGGGATCCTCGGGCGCCACCCCGTGTCCGCGGCGAGCTTGCTGACGTCGGCGGCGAGGTCAGGGACCTCGGAGCGGCGCAGGCGCGAGGGGTCGACGCGTACGGCGATGCGGGAGGTGGACGCGGCGAGAAGGCCGTCTAGCACCGCGCGCATGGAGGTGGAGCGTCCCGCGCCCACGTTGTAGACCTCTCCCCCGTGTCCCCGCGCCGCCGTGGCGAGGAGCGCCCCGGCGGCGTCGCGCACGTCGAGATAATCGCGCTTGGCCGTCAGGTCTCCGACCATGAGTTCGGGGGCCTGACGGCCCGCCTCGATGGCGGCGATCTGGCGGGCGAAGGCGCCGGGAGCCAGATTGTCGGGCGTTCCGGGGCCCAGGACGTTGAAGATGCGCGCCACGACCACGGAGACGGGGCCGCGATGGAAGGACAGCGCCGCCAGGGTCTGGGAGAGCTTGCTCGTGCCGTAGAGGGAGAGCGGCTCGAGCGCGGCGCGCTCGTCCGCCACGCGGCGGCCTCCTGCCGCTCCGTGCTCGGCCGCGGAGCCGACCACGACCACCTTCACGGGCCGGCCTTCCGATGAGAGAGCTTCGAGCAGGTTCACGGTGGACGAGACGTGTGAGCGCCAGTAATCCTCCCAGGTCCCGGGACGTGTGCGTCCGGCGAGGTGGAAGACGAGGGACGGCTTCGCCGCGCGCACGAGCGCGCGGGCC
>CAZTZW010000236.1:0-5013 GCA_964618085.1 uncultured Elusimicrobia bacterium | reverse complement strand
GACAAGGTCCTCGCCGCTCGGCCGAGCCCCGGGGCGGCCCCGACCGCCCTGGCGTACGACGGCTCCTCCCTCTGGTCTTATGACGCGGCCAACCGCGCCTTCTACGAGCACGGCGGGGACGAAGGCTCCGCGAAGGCGTATCCTTTCGACGGCGACGCCGTGCCCAACGCCATGACCTGGCGCGAAGGGCGCCTGTGGGTCCACGACAGCAAGTCCGGCCGCGTCCTCGTGCTGGCCCGCCGCGACGGGCGCCTCGTCGTCGAGGAGTCGGGCGCGGCGCCCGCCGCAGGGCTCATCGGCATGGCTTTCGGCGCCGCTTCCGGACGCGGAGTGACGGTCTTCTCGCTCGCCGGCCCGTCGGCCGAACGCTCCACTCCGTCGCTGCTGAGGTCGCGTCTGGCGCGCCGGGGCCCCTTTGCCATCTTTTAACATTCCTTTAATCAAGCCGATACTTTCGCCGGTTAGACTGTAGTCGACGCGCCAATGATCACTGCAACGATGACCCGACAACGGTGCCGCCGCCTCGCGAGCCTGCTCGCGCTCCCCGCGTTCTTCTTCGCGGCCGCGCTGCGCCCCGCGCCCGCCGCCGCTCAGTCGGTCCAGGTCTTCGTCAACACCGCGTGGGTCAACTCCACCGAGAGCGGCCTGTGCTTTGTGACCGTGAGCCCGCCCTACCAGTTCACCTGTCCTTTCGACGACGCCGGCTCGCCGGGCCCGGTGGCGGGCACCATCTCCAACGAGCCGCACATCGAGTTCGAGGAGGACGGGGCCAACCGCTGCAACATCTCCCCGTTGACCGCCCCCGGTCCCCTGCCCGGCACGCTCGGCCGCAACTTCTGCAACAACCAGGTCTTCCTGTGCGCCCAGGTCGGCGTGCAGAACAACAGCTCGGGCCAGGTCGCCATCGACGAGGTGAACTTCGAGCTGTTCAAGTTCGCGGACGGCTCCAACGCCCTGGACCCGGCGTCGACGCCGCCCCTGCGGACCTTCTTCATCGACGCTCCCGGCTCGGCCATCGGCGCGAGCGCGACTTTGCCGACCGCCACCGAGGGCTACTGCGTGCTGTGGGACGGCTCCATCAACATCCAGGGCGAGCTCGGCAAGTCCAACGGCCAGTACGGCTTCCGCGTCACGGTCAAGACCAACCAGCAGGGCCAGAGCGGCAACATCGTCATCACCCAGACCCGCGCGTACCCTTCGGGCGCGACGCGCGACGCGCTGGGCAACACGGTCTCGCAGAAGCCCATCATCGTCGACGTGACCAACGTGCACGTCGTGCGCTCCTCTCCCACCATCGTCGGCGCCATCACCGGCGTCGCGGCCCAGCCTTACAACCTCACCTACCGGCTCTCCAAAGACGCGACGATGTTCATCACCATCAACAACGCGCTGCCGCCGTATCCGGAGCTGCGCAACATCCTGCCCGGCCTGCCGCGCGTGGGCGAGGGCGTCCCCAACGGGACCTTGCTCAACGGCGACTCCTGGGACGGGCGCGACGAGAACGGCAACGTCCTGCCGCCCGGCGTCTACCTCGCCGACTTCCAGGCCATCTCGCTGGACCAGTACTCGCGCTTCGCCCCGGGCTCGGGCGTGTTCGGCGACCTGTCCTTCCCGACCACCCGCCAGCTCGCCATCGACCCGCTCCAGATCACCGACATCCGCGTCCAGCCCCTGCTGGGCGGCGCCACGAGCTTGGCCGTGCTCTCCTATATGTTGACGGAGTCCGCGACCGTCTACATCGACATCTACGCGCCGGGCACCCAGTTCTGTCAGGGACTCAACAGCGTCAACAGCACGGCGCTCGACCAGCTCCCGCCCGCGCCGCCCAAGAACTTCGACCCGCGCCTCGGTTCCTGCGCGGGCGGGCCCGCTTCCCCGGTCCTGCGCCGCATCATCGAGCAGAAGCAGCTGCGCACTCCCGTCATCAGCTTCTGGGACGGCCGCGACCAGACCGGCAACCTCCTCTCCGACGGCGACTACGTGTTCGTCATCTACGCGGCCCTGCCCTCCCAGCGCGGCTACCCGCTCAACGCCAACGCCGGCGACCTGCGCGTCTGGACGTCGCTGGCGCGCATCGGCTTCATCTCCATCCTGCGCGGCTTCGTGGGCATCACCCAGATATCTCCCGTCACTACCGTGGTGGGCTCGAGCCCGGCGGTCGCCGGCCTCAATCCCTTCACCTTCCGCTACACCCTGTCGCGCGACGCCGTCGTCAACATGAGGATCTACGACGAGCACGGCACCACTCTCATCAAGACCCTCGTGCAGAACGAGACGCGCCCCGGCAACTTCGTCAACTCCGAGTCCTGGGTCGACGGAGCCAACAACAGCGGCCTGGTGGTTGCTTCCGGCACCTATCTCGTCGAGCTCACGGCCGCGGACCCCTCGTTCCCCGCGAAGGTCTCGACGACGACGGCGAGCTTCCCCGTCAACATGTTCCGCATCACCGACGTCGGGACGAGCCCGCTCCTGTCGGGCGCGACCGAGAACGTCATCTTGAACTACCAGCTGTCCCAGCCGATGTTCGTCGCGTGGAACATCTATCCGCCGGGCTCGGTCATCGTGAACTCCACCGGGAGCTGGCCCCCGTGCGCGGCGCAGAGCCCGCCCCAGGCTTGTACGAGCGCCTCCGTCGTCTCGCCGGGCGGCGCGCCGGTCGCCCCCGTGGTCACCTTCCACGGCATGCGCCCCGGCCGCCTGAAGATCACCGAGTTCTGGGACGGGCGCGACGTCAACGGGCTGTTCGTCCCGGATGGCAACTACATCTTCACCCTCACCGCCCAGTCCACGACGACGCCCCGCTACTTCGCGACCGACCGCGTCTCGGGCGTCATCACCGTGGCGCGCGGCTCCATCATCTTCACGGTCTTCAACGTGAACCCGGACGTGCCCCAGCTCGTCAACTCGAGCAACACGATCACGCTGCATCCGTTCACCATCAACTACGCGCTCACCCGCCAGTCCTCGGTCACGGTCCAGATCCTCAACACCAACATCCCGCCCGCGGTGGTGCGCACCGTCGTCTCCGGCGCGGTGCGGCAAGGCGGCGTCCTTAATACCGACGTCTGGGACGGCCGCGACGACCGCGGCAACTTCCCGCCCTCCGGCTTCTACCTCGTCCGCGCGGTGGCCGTGGACGTGGCGTCCGTCCTCGCCTCGGGCTCGACGGCCCAGATCACCATCTCCTACGACCCACTGCGCATCTACGACCTGGCCATCACCCCGCTGCGCGCCGACACCGGCGGCGCGGTGCTGTCCTATCAGGTATCGGAGCCGATGAAGGTGGCCGTCAAGATCTACGCGCCGGGCACCGTCTTCGACGCGGCGGGCAATCCCAATCCTCCCGAGAGCGTCTCGCTCATCCGCCGCATCGTGGGCATCCGGCCGGCCCGCACCGAGATCCAGGACATCTGGGACGGCCGCGACTTCCGCCTGTCGTTGGTCAAGGACGGCACCTATAAGTTCAAGATCGTCGGCTCCACCGACAGCGCCGCCATCGACGACATCACCGGCAACGTCATCAACCCGAGCGCGCTGTCGTTGGACCGCCTCATCGACGAGATCCCGGTCGTGCGCAACTCCTCGCTGAGCCCCCGCGAGGACTTCGAGTCCAATACCTTCGCCTATCCCAACCCGGTCACCGGGGCCAGCGCGACATTCTCCATCCACGTCCCGTTCCGCTCCAAGGTCAGCCTTCGCCTCTTCACCATCTCCGGCGAGCTCGTGCTGGACAAGAACTTCGGGGAGGTCCCGGCCAGCTTCCAGGGAGGCCCCATCAACTACGTCTGGAGCAAGGTGAACCAGAACGGGCGCACCGTCGGGCGCGGCCTCTACTTCGCGGTGATCCGCGCCGATGAGACCGAGGGCGGCCGCTCCGTCCTCCAGACCGTGAAGAAGGTCCTGGTCCCGTGAGCAGACTCCTCCTCGCCGCCGGCGTCCTTCTCGCGGGCCTCGCGGCTCCCGCGGCGGCCATCGACTCCAACGCCGGCACCGGCGGGGCGAACTTCCTCAAGCTCGGTCAGGGCTCGGCCCGCGCCATGGCGATGGGCCGTTCCTACGTCGCGCTCGCCGAGGGCTCGGACTCGCTGACCTGGAACCCGGCCGGCTTGGCCGTGACCCAGCAGCGCGAGCTCTCCTACTCCTACCTGCGCTACGTGCAGGACGTGGACTCTCCGATCTACCTGGGCTACGCGCATCCCATGGGCCGCACGACCTGGGGCGCGAACTTCGCCTATCTCTCAGTCGACGGCTTCGACGTCCGCGACGCCCAGGGCGTCCCGCTGGAGAGCGAGACGGTCAGCGTGCGCAACGGCTTCGGGACCGTCGCTCTCGCCCGCTCCTTCTGGTACGAGAAGCTCTTCCTCGGCGGCGGCCTGCGCGTCGTGCGCGAGGACATCGCCGGCTCGGCGAAGGACTCCATCGTCGGCGACCTCGGCGCCCTGCTGAAGCCCAACTCGGTGCTCTCGCTGGGCTTCGCGCTCCAGAACTTCGGGACGAACTCCGCCAACGTCGCCCGCGTGACCCGCGGCGGCGCGGCCCTACGCCTGGGCGACTTCGTCACCACCTCGGTCGAGCTGAGCAAGGCCACCGACAGCGGTACGCGCATCGGCATCGGCGGCGAGTTCCAGCTGCCCGAGGAGTATCTCGACATCGGCCAGCTCACGCTGCGCCTCGGCTACCAGAACTCCGACAGCCTGGGCCAGAACTTCGACGACACCGCCAAGTCCCTGCGCCTGGACCGGGCCAGCGGCATCTCCTTCGGCTTCGGGATGTACACCTCGCAGGCGTTCGGCTACGGCGTGTCGCTGGACTACGCGTTCGTCCCGTACGGCGCTCTGGGCACCGTGGACCAGATCTCTTTGAAGTTGAAGTTTTAATGGTTTTTTAATGGCTATCGTCTTGACACGTCATAGTGCCGCTGTTACACTGCAAACGCATGTCGAAGGGGTTTTTGCGACGGACGCTATATGGAAAGCGCGGGCAGACCGTGGTGGAGTACTTGCTGACCACGGT
>CAZTZW010000235.1:0-5035 GCA_964618085.1 uncultured Elusimicrobia bacterium | reverse complement strand
AGCTGCGGCACAGCTACGCCACCCACCTGCTCGACGCGGGCGCGGACTTGCGCAGCGTCCAGGAACTCCTCGGCCACGCGCACCTGGTCACGACCCAAGTCTATACCCACCTGACGACCGAGCGCCTCAAGCGGGCCTCGCTCATCGCCCACGAGGTCGCCCACCTGTGGTTCGGCGACTTCGTCACCATGAGGTGGTTCGACGACGTGTGGCTCAAGGAAGTGTACGCCAACTTCTTCGCCGACAAGATCGTCGCGCCCGAGTTCGCGGGAGTGGACCACGACCTGCGCTTCCTGATGCAGAACCACGCCTACGCCTACGAGGTGGACCGCACCTCGGGCACCAACCCCATCCTCCAGCCGCTGGACAACCTGAACGGGGCGGGCGCGTTGTACGGCCCCATCGTCTATCAGAAGTCTCCCGTGGTGATGCGCCAGCTGGAGGCGCGCCTGGGCGCGGACGGCCTGCGCGCGGGCCTGCGCGACTACCTCCAGCGCCACCGCCGGGGCAACGCGTCCTGGGACGACCTCGTGGCCGCGCTCGGGCCCTACGACACGGGCGACCTGAAGGCGTGGGCCGACGCGTGGGTGCGCGCGAGCGGGCGGCCGACCTTGCGGGCGGAGACTTCCATCGGTCCTGATGGCAGGACGCGGCGCGTGCGGGTGACCTCGACCGGGCCATGGAGGCAGCGGGTGGAGGTGTCCTACGAAGGCAAAGGACTTCCAACGGCGCTCGACGGTCCGGCGGCCGATGCTTCGGGCGGAGGCGGACTCAGACCGCCGCTCTGGTTGTTGCCGGACCGTCGAGGACTAGGCTACGGCCGGATGGCGCTCGACGCCGGGACGCGCGCCTTCCTGCTGGCCCGCATGAGCGAGGTCCGGGAGCCCGCCGCGCGCGGCGTGGCGTGGCTCGCGCTCTGGGAGGACGCGCTGGACGGGCTCGTGAAGCCGGCCGACTTCCTCGCCGCCATCGAGCGCGCGCTCCCGCTCGAGGACCAGGAACTGCTCATCGCGCGGCTGCTGCGCTGGCACCACGACTGGCATTGGCGCTTCTCGGCCGCGCGCTCCCCGCGCTCCGAGGCTCTGCTGTGGAAGCTCGCGGTCGGCGCGAAGTCGCCCTCGCTCCAGAAGACCTACCTGAAGGCGTGGGCGCGGACGGTCGAGACGGACGTCCGCCGCCTGCGCCGCGTCTGGGCCCGCGAGGAGCGCGTCGCGGGGCTGACGCTGGACGACGAGGAGGAGACCGCCCTCGCCTTGGAACTGGCCGCGCGCGGCGTGGACGTGCTCGACGAGCAGCTCGCCCGCCTCAAGAACCCCGACCGCCGCGCGCGCCTGGAGTTCCTCAAGCCCGCGGCCCTCGGGGACCAGGCCTGGTTCGCGCCGCTGCGCGCGCCGGAAGGACGCCGCAAGGAGTCCTGGGTCGAGGACGGCCTGCGCCTGCTCAACCACCCGCTGCGCGCGAAGGAAGCGCTGACCCTCCTGCCCGAGTCCCTACGCCTGCTGCCCGAGGTCAAGCGCACCGGCGACATCTTCTTCCCGGCGGCGTGGCTGGAGGCCGTGCTGTCCGGGCACGGCAGCCCGGAGGCGGCGAAGGCCGCCGAGACGTTCCTCGCGGAGTCGGGCGCCGGGTTGGACCCGAGGCTGCGCGCGCTGTGCCGGGCGCGCTTCGACGTCGTGCTCGCCGCCGCCCGCGCCCGCGGCTACTGAGCGCGCACGAGCAGCGCGGGCGTGAACTTGGCGCGCGCCGCGTTCTGGGCCACCGCCTCGAGCTCGCGTTCCTGCGCGGCGACCAACTTCCGCCAAGTCGGCAGCAGAAGGGCGACGTTGCGGCCGGGACAGGCGGTCGTCATGAGCTCGCCGTGCCCGGACAGGACGCCGGCCTTCTCGGGGTCCATGCCGTAGGCGTAAGCCAGATAGCCCGCGAGGCGGATGGCCGCGCGCTCCTGCGCGGGGGCGGGCTTCTCGGTCTCGAAGTTCCCGATGAGCGAGATGCCCATGTTGCCCTCGTTGGCGGCGCCCGCGTGGGCGCCGAGCACGCCCATCCCCCGGGCCTCGATGACCTCTCCGCCGGGCCCGACCAGGAAGTTGTAGCCGATGTCGTCGTAGCCGCGGGCCCGGTGGTCGGCCTGGACCGCGCGCACGACGCCCAGGGCCGCGGTCTTGTCCGCGGCGTCTCCCGACGGCGAGGCGGTGTGATGGATGGTCACCCGGACCGGCTGGGTCGTCGTCGGGGCGCGCCGGGGCTTGGTCGGGTTCCATGAGGCGCGCGAGAGGATGGTCAGGGGTTCGACGTGCGGGCCGTCCAGCCCGCGGGCGCGGCGCAGGAGCGCGACCCAAGCCGGCACGTCGGCGGGCGAGGCCGTCTGCCCTAGGTCCAGCTGGGGGACCGCGCGGACCACGGGCCCGCGCGGCTGTCCCGTCGTCGTCGGCGGCGCCGGCGCCATGCCCCGGACGTCGTTGCCGGCGGGGCGGAACTGCCGGGCCGAGGAGGTGAGCGCGGCGAAGGCCGCGTCGATGCGCGCGTGGGCGCCGTCGAAGCGCTGGGCGCCGTCGCCCCGGTCATCGGCGGCGGCCGGGAGCGCGGCGAGCAGCAGGGCGAGCAGGAGGGGCGCCACGACGACAGTGTAGCTCCGGAACGGGCCCCGCGCCAGGGAGGGTCAGCGCGGGATATAGGGGCCGCCGGCGAGCAAGGCGGCCTCCAGGTAGCGCACGGTGGCCAAGGTCTCCTCGTCGCGGCTGAGACGGCCCAGGCCCAGCGCCTTCTTCGCGCTCCCGTCGAACACCGGCAGGGGCGGCGCGAGATAGGCCGAGTACGGGACGCCGGCCAGGCCGTGGAAGTCCATCGAGATGGGTCCGTGGTTGCGGATGCGGCCGTCGGCCTTGGCGGCCTCCAGCGCGGGGGCGTCGACGGCGAAGACGTTGAGCACGTGGCCCATGCGGGTGGGCCAGAACAGTATTTCCCCGTTGCTCGCGTCGAGCGCCGTGTAAGGCTCGTGCTGGGAGGTCTGGAAGAAGTAGACCTTGTCGTTGGCGTCGGCGTTCATGGAGTAGCGCAGGGCGATGTCGCCTTTGGAGGCGCGGATGCCCGCGCCGACGTAGTCCTCGCGGCGGCCTCCGTGCAGGTTGAAGTGCAGGCCGATGTTGGCCGCGCCGCGCGCGGCCTTGACGCGCTCGAAGGCCGCGGCGGCCTCGCGCGCGACGTGGGCCTTGAGCTCGGCCTTCGAGAGTTTCCGGGCGCGCAGCGCCGCGAGCTCCGCCTTGGCGGCCGGGGCGACCTCGCCCCACAGGTCCTTCGCCATGAACTCGCGGTCGAGCCGGACGGCCTCGCTCACCGGCGGCTCGTCCCCGGGCTCGCGCTTGCCGCCGAAGGGGTCGATCAGCTTCCCGAGCGCGCCGAGCGTGCGGTGGACGAAGCCCGGCGCGTCGGCCGGCGCGGCGAGTGCCTGCGGGGCGTCGAACGCCGCCTCAGGAGCCGATAGGACGGGAAGCGGCGCCGAGAGGGGGACGCTCACGGAGGGGGCGGCGAGGGGCGCGAGCGGAGAGGCCGCCGTGAGGGGAGCGACCTTCAGCGCGGGCAGGGCCGCGACGACCGGGACGACCGTGCGCGTCGCGGGCAAAGACGCGCGCAGGTTCGTCGCCGACGCCGCCGCCGCCAGCAGGAGCCAAAGAGGCATGGTCATAGGATGTCCCCTCGGCGGGGCCGGGTCAGGGGTCTTAGGGCCTATAGAGGAAGAGGCCGTCAGACCATCTTGCGGCGGGACGATAAATATCGGAAAATACGGGCGAATTGAGCGGCCTCTACGTCCATATCCCGTTCTGCTCGGTGAAGTGCTTCTACTGCGACTTCGCCGCTTTCTCGGGGCAGAAGAAGCAGGCTGAGCGTTACCTCGCCGCGCTGGAGGCCGAGGCGGCCCTCCTGCCTCCGCGCGCCCCTGAGACCCTGTACATCGGCGGCGGCACGCCCTCCGAGCTCGAGGCCGGACAGATCGCCGACCTGTTCCTCCGCCTGCGCCGCGCCTACGGCGCCCCGCGCTGGTCCGAGGTCACGTTCGAGGGCAACCCCGAGAGCCTGGACGGCGCCAAGCTCGACGTGCTGGCGGCGCAAGGCGTGACGCGCCTCTCGATCGGGCTCCAGACGGCCGACGACGCGCTCCTGCCGGCGATCGGCCGCCATCACACCGCGGCCGACTTCGCGCGGACGTTCCGCGCCGCGCGCGCCGCCGGCATCCCCTCGCTCTCGGTCGACCTCATGTTCGGCCTGCCGGGCCAGACCCTGGACAGCCTCGCCGCCACGCTCGACTTCACGCTCGACCTCGCGCCCGAGCACGTCTCGATCTACGGCCTGCAGGTCGAGGACCGCACCCTCTTCGCCAAGCGCGGCGTCGAGGAGGACTCCGACCTCGGCCGGGCGATGTACGAGCTCGTCCTCGCCCGCCTGGCCGCCGCCGGCCTGGAGCACTACGAGATCTCGAACTTCGCCAAGCCCGGCCATCGCTCCGCCCACAACCTCAACTACTGGACGCGCGGCGAGTACCTGGGCCTGGGCTGCGGGGCGGCCTCGTTCATCGGCGGGGTGCGCACCTCCAACGAGGACCGGCTGGTCCCCTATCTCGAAGCCGTCGAGTCCGGCAAGCGCGCCACCGTCGAGGCGGAGTCGCCTTCGGGCCGCGAGCTCCTGGGCGAGGAGGCCTTTTTGGGCTTACGCTTGACGGAAGGTTTCAACCCTTCAGACGCGCTGCGCGCGTCCTTCGCCGGGGAGTGGGCCGTGCTCATGGCGCGCGGCCTCGCCGAGGAGTCCGGCGGCCGCTGGCGCCTGACCCGCGGCGGCCTGTTCGTCGCCAACGACGTCTTCAAAGCTTTCGTCCCGCCGTTCGACCGTGAGGAGGCCATCGCGTGAAAACCTTCGTGCTCGACACCAACGTCATCCTCCATGACCCGTACTCGATGTTCTCCTTCGAGGGCATCCGCGTCGTCTTGCCCTTGACCGTCATCGAGGAGCTGGACACCTTCAAGCGCAACAACGACGAGCGCGGTCG
>CAZTZW010000234.1:0-5041 GCA_964618085.1 uncultured Elusimicrobia bacterium | reverse complement strand
GTCAGCCCGCTCGTTGTGCAGCGGCGTGCCCAGACAGCCCGAGAGAAGGGCCGCGGACGCCAGGAGGACGAAGACGCGATCGGACGCCGGTCGGTTCATCGCGGGCTAGTATAGCCTGCTTAGAACTTCAGCGCCAGGTTCCAGGCGGTCTGCGAGACCTCGTAGTTGAAGTCGGCCGGGAACGTGGAGTTGCGCTCGCGATAGACGTAGGAGACGCCGGTCGACAGCCACTCCTGGATGTCGTACTCCACCCACGCGCCGCCCTGGTAGATGTCGTCGCGGCGCAGGCCGGTCGCGCCGGAGGCGGTGGTCTGGTTGTCGGGGTACTTGTCGATGCCGATGGCGCCGTTGACGCCGACGGAGAACTTGTAGGGCAGCTTGTGCTTGATGTCGAGGATGGCGTTGTTGCTGATGTAGAAGCGGTTGCCGGCGGAGATGGACTCCTCGAGGTGGCGGTTGAGCTGCAGGTAGATGGTCGTGCGGTCCTGCGGCTTGTACACCAGGCTGGTGGCCATGGTGAAGTTGCGCGTCTCGCGGGTCGCGGCGCCGATGGGCGTCTCGTCGTAGCGGCGGTAGGTCGTACCGGCCTCGATCTTACCCTCGAGCTTCGAGGTGAGCTGGCCGTCCACGCCGAAGTCGAAGCTGTGGGACTTGCTGTTCTTGTCCTGGTTGGGCAGCTCGCGGTGCACGGTGTAGTGGGTGATGCCGCGGTGGTAGGCGACGTAGGCCTTGGTCTTGGGCTGGACCATGTAGCCGACGTTGAAGCCGAAGCGCTGCTCGTAGCGGTTCAGCAGGCGGCCCAGCAGGGGACCGACGTACTTGTTCGTGGTGTGGGAGGCGTCCACGCCGCCGGCGAGGCGGCCGTTCTCCGGCCGGTACTCGAGGGAGCCGTAGAGGCTGTTGCGCCAGCGGCGCTCGCGCTCGATGAGCTGGGAGAAGGCCTGGTCGTTCGTGTTGGAGTACTCGTCGCCGACCCGGCCGGTGAGGCCGTAGGCGCCCTTGTACTCGTAGTCCAGGTGCGCCCGCTGGTTGATGGTGTCGTTGACCCGGGGCTCCTGGGAGTACATGTCCGCCTGGAACTCGTAGCCCGCGTAGACCTTCTGCAGGGCGCTCAGAGGGACGTTCGTCTCCAGGCCGAGCACGTTGCGGTGGATGAAGGAGCCGCGCACGCCCTTGCCGATGGAGATGCCGTTGAGGGGGCGGGGCACGAGGTAGATGTTGGAATCGTAGATCTCGGTGAACCGGTAATAGGGATGGAGCGCCATCTGGCCCCAATGGAGGTTCGGCTTCTTGTACTGCGTCAGCCAGTCCCAGCTGCCGGCCGAGACGGGCGCGGCGAGGGCGAGGAGGATGGCGGCGGCGATGTGCTTGCGCATGTCTATTCCTTTTATAGCGACCGAGGTCTGCGTATTATGACGGCAAAGTCTACGAATTATGACGTCCTCCGGGCAACAAGAAGCCCAGTCCCTTACGGGACTGGGCTTCACTGTTGCCGAAGACTACATCAGCGGTAGTTGCAGCCTTCGCTGTACTGAGGGCAAGAAGGCTGCTCTTCGTCCTCGGGACCGGACGGGGAGACTTCCTCGGGCGGGTTCGGCGGGAAGTTGTTCCCGGCGTTGCTGCCGAGGGGACCGAAGCCGCCGTTGCCGGAGCCGCGGGGCGGGCCGCCGATGCCGCCGTCGCCGCTGCCGATCTGGGGAGCGCCGCCGCCGTTCTCAGCGGCGTTGTTCGCGACCGCGTCGCGGAGCTCGCCGTCGTTCGTCTGCCCGAAGTTCAGACCGGGGCGGGAGGCCCGGGTCGGATTGCCGGCGACGGTGTCGCGCAGCTCGTCATTCATGGGCATCGTCAAGGTCGGTCCGGCCTTCTTCATGACGGAATAGCCACCGATGATGCAGAGAATCAGGATGATGACGGCGTTACGGGCTCGGGACATGCTCCTCCAAGTGCGTCTGTGAGTCTATTGCGGCCTGCTGATAAATATCATAGCGTGAACCACGGTCAGGGTCAAGCGACATTTGGCCCTTTCTGAGTCGGGCCGAAAGACCCACTCCTCCAGGAGGCCTCCATGGACGCCAACGCCCTGCGCCGACCCGGGATCTGGAACGTCAGCGTCCAGCTCGTCATCCTCTACTGCGTGGCGGTCGCGCTCTTCTACCTCATACACGGTCTCACGCGCAGGCTCCGCTCGGCCGTCCCCGCCTTCCTCGCCGCCGCCGCCGCCAACGCCGCGGGAGTCGCCTTGGTGGTCTACTTCTGCCGTCAGACCCACACCACCCCGCGGCTGGCCATGGTGCTCATCCCCCTCGTGTTCATCGTCGAGGCCCACCTGCGCCGCCTGCGCTCGGAGCCCGGGACGCGCCCCGCCGTCTGGGCGGGTCTGGCGGGCGCCGTGCTCGGCCTGGGAGGGGCGGCCGCCGCGCTCCTGCGCGACGCCCCCCTCAAATAGGCTAGTCGAACAGCTCCTCGAAGAAGCTCATCAGGGCCTTCCACGAGCGCTCGTCGGCCTTCTTGTCGTAGGCCATCCCCTTGGACGGGTCGCTGCCCGCTTCGGGGACGGTGAACGAGTGCACCGCGCCGCCGTACTGGACCAACTGCCAGTCCGCCTTGGCCTTGCGCATCTCCTCGACGAAGCCCGGCAGAGCGGAGTTGACGAAGCCGTCGTCGGCCCCGTGGAGGACGAGGATCTTGGCCTTGGGGGCCTCGGCCGCGGGGGTCGGGGAAGCGAGGTTGCCGTGGAAGCTGGCCACGCCCTTCAGCTCGGTCCCCGCCCGGGCCAGCTCGAGCACGGTGGTTCCGCCGAAGCAGTAGCCGATGGCGGCGAGCTTCGTCTCGTCCACGAACGGGAGCTTCTTGAGCTCGGCCAGGCCGGCCAGGGCCCGGGCGCGCATGGCCAGCCGGTCGGCGTTGAAGGCCCCGGCGAGCTTGCCCGCCTCCTCATGGTCCTTGGCCAGCACGCCCTTGCCGTACATGTCGAGGGCGAAGGCCGTGTAGCCCTGCTTGGCGAGCTGCTCGGCGCGCTTGCGCGCGTACGGCCCGTGCCCCCACCACTCGTGCACGACCAGGATGCCCGGCCGCTTCTCCTTGAACCCGTCCTCCCAGGCGGCCCAGCCCTGGAGGACGACGTCGCCGTGCTTGTACTCGACGGCCTTGGTCTTGACCAAGGCGGACGCGGGGAGCGCCGCCAGGAGCAGCGCGCAGGAGAAGAGGGTTTTCATGGCGTTGAAAATAGCAAAAATCGGGCGCCGCCGTAATGAGGCCGCAACACGGTTAAGCTATGGTAAAGCAACGACGGGTCTTTGGGCCTATCCGGTCCGGGCGCCGAAGACCCCCGACCGGGAACGCCCGACCGGCTACACTGGATATAAGGATGAAGAACGCTCTCGCCGCCGCCCTCCTCCTGACCCTCGCGGGCCCCGCCCGCGCGGAGGACTGGGACGCGGCGCGCCCCATGTACCGCGGCGTCGAGCGCGTCGCCGACCGGGTGTACGGCCTGGTCCGCGGCCATCTCTTCTCGGCCGTGCTCCCGGGCCGGCTCTCGCGCCGCATGTCCGCCGCGCCGGCGGCCACCTCGGACGCGTTGTTCGCCCAGCGCATGGCCCGCCGCCAGGTCCGCGCGCGCGAGCGCATCCTCGAGGCCCGCCCGATGGGCCAGGCCTCCTCGCCCATGGCCCTGGCCGCCTGGCGCGACACCGCCATCTCTTTACAGACCACGGCCATCTCCGACGCGCTGGCCGACACTTTGGTCAAACGCTATCAGTTGGAGCGCTTCGGCGAGGACTCCGGCGAGTACGCCTTGGACCCGCGCAACTGGGACCCCGAGTTCCTGGCGTCGGCGACCGTGCTGGGAGGCGCCTATCTCTACGTCGCGGGCCTGCGCGCCGATTGGACCGTCGGCGCCCTGCGCGTCGACCTCGATTCCCCCGCCGGCCCGTCCCTGGCCAACGCCGCCCGCGAGGGCGAAGGCCGCCTCGCCGAACTGCGCCTCTCCCCCCGCGGCTCGCCCCTCTCCCTCAGGACCGCCTGGGGCCTGCGCGGCGGCCGCCTGGCCTCCGAGCAGGTCGGCCTCGCCTACTCCACCCGCTTCTGAACGGGGCCTGGCTCCCAGCTCAACCTCAAGCCACGGCGCTTGTTAAGCTGGGCGCCTGTCCCCCAGCTTACTTCGTCGACTTGAGGAAGACGGCGCCCAGCGGGGGCAAGGTCAGCTCCGCCGAGAAGGGACGGCCGTGCCACGGGGTCTTGGAGGCCTTCACGCCGCCGCCGGGCAGGCTCCCCCCCGCGCCCCAGAACTCCGAGGCGTCGGAGCAGGCCAGCTCTTCCCACCAGCCGCCGGCGGGCAGGCCCACGCGGTAGCGCTCGCGCGGCACCGGCGTGAAGTTGAAGACGCAGGCGACGGCCTCCCCGGGCTCGCGCCCCTTGCGCAGGAAGGAGACGACGCAGTTGTCGGCGTCGGCGGAGTCGATCCACTCGAAGCCCGCCGGGTCGCAGTCGAGTTCGTGCAGCGCTCGCTCGCTGCGGTAGACCCGGTTGAGGCGCTGCAGCCAGCGCAGGACGCCCTTGTGGCTCTCGTGCTGGAGCAGGTGCCAGTCCAAGGAGCGCTCGTGGCTCCACTCGCGCCGCTGGGCCAGCTCGCCGCCCATGAAGAGCAGCTTCTTGCCCGGCATCGCCCACTGCCAGGCGTACAGCTGCCTCAGGCCGGCGAACTTGCGCCAGTCGTCGCCGGGCATCTGGTCGAGGAGGGCGCCCTTGCCGTGCACCACCTCGTCGTGGGAGAGCGGCATCACGAAGTTCTCGTGGAACTGGTAGATGGCGCGGAAGGTGATGTCGTTCTGGTGGTAGCGGCGGTGGATGGGATCCTTGTGGAAGTACTTGAGGCTGTCGTGCATCCAGCCCATGTCCCACTTCAGACCGAAGCCCAGGCCGCCCGCGTAGGTCGGCTTGGACACGCCGGGCCAGGCCGTGCTCTCCTCCGCGATGGTCTGGACGTCGGGGAAGGCCTTGTACACCTCGACGTTGAGCCGCTTCAGGAACTCGATGGCCTCGA
>CAZTZW010000233.1:0-5042 GCA_964618085.1 uncultured Elusimicrobia bacterium | reverse complement strand
GGGAGCAGCAAGCCCTCCGCGTCGCCATACTTGCAGCAGCTACATGGCGGGACGTAATCCCTGAGGCCAATTTTAAGATTCCGCCCCGGCTTACTCAGATCGATTTGCCGGGTAGTCTGATTCCAAAACATCTGCGGGCTGGGCTCTTGGCTGAAGATAAGAGCGTCAAGCGTGGCAGTTCGCTCGCATTGCTCAAGCTCTCTCAGGCATTCGCTCGGCACAGTGATGAAACTATCGTCGCCACTAGCGAAGAGTTGTCTAGCCATAGCAATCGAGCAGATGTGTTCCTGGCGCTGGACTCTCTCGGCCTTGTCGAGAAGCTAAGCCCGAAGGCGCTGGCGAAGCTCATGACATCCCTGAAGAAGCCGATAGCTGCGTTGCCGCGTAATTGGTTGCCGGTGTATTACGCTCAATTGCGCTCTCGGTGTATTGCGCATAACCTCGAATCCGACACCCTGTCTGAGATGGCGGAACGCCTATTCCCTGGGTGGAAGCGGTCTTCTGGCCGAGCTGATATTTACTCCATTCTCTGGGGTGCCCAGGATCGGCCCGCGCCTGCGCCAGCCACATCTCCTGCAGTAGGACTTCCTCCGGGCATTGTTTTGATTATGTTGGCGAATTCGCTGGAATCGAAGCGAAAGCCAGATGCGCGTGTCTATTCTTGGGCGCTGGATGAGGGAAAGACAGACTTTCTCTGGTGGGCGCGTGGATCACAGTTTACGCATAAGCATCCCCCCACCCCTTCATGCGCAGAGGATACCGATACTCTTATTCATCCAACTTCGTACTCATCCATGCCGCCGCACCCGGCATTCCTCTTATCTGAGAGCCATGGGTGGGCTAATGCGCTGTTAGCGCTGACTGCGCTGTCCGGGCGTGAGTACTTTATGGATGCATTGTGGGCTCATGGACATGAGCCATTTGATGTAAGGCAGCGATACTCCTGGCGTACGGAAGTCCTTGCTCCGATAGAGCTTTGGAGGCTTATTGAGCTTGAGCTTGAATCCAAAGACTCTTCCGAGCATATCGTCACGCTACTCCGCTTTATATTCCGAAACGTTCGAATAATCCCAGACAACTCTCAATCGTTACGAGCGCATTTGACATCGCTGTTTCAGGTGGTTCGCGCTGACGTTGACTTGGCCTCGGGCCGATTTAGCGAGAGCCCTATGGCTGCTTCGGTGGAAATCCCCGCGCAAGGAGCCGCACCCAAATCAGAGAAATTGATTGCGCGTATAGCACAGCTTACAGAGCACCCTGCCTGGCAATCTGAAGTCGCCACGATGCATTTTCCTAAGCTGAAGCAGCGGACAGTTCTGTTGATGCTTTCTCAGCTGCTTGACTCATTGCCAGAGCCGCGTGAGCTGCCAGAAAAAGATGGGCGCCCTGACATCTTAATCGGCCCAGAGATATTCTTGCCGTATAGCAAGAAGCTTCTTCAAATGTTGAAGCATTCCGTGAAACGCCGGAAGCTGGCCATGCTCGTTGGGCTGTATTGGCAGGAAGTCCCGCAAGGCGTTCGGCCTTCTGAATATTTGAAGTCCAAACAGCGCGTCCGATACTTTGTCAATGAGGCCCTGTTGTTGGTGCCAATCATGCACGCAGATGAGAGGCGGCCGTACGTTGTGCGCGAATATAAAATTCCAAAGCCTATCCCCGCTGCGGTCGAGTACGCCCTGGCACGCTCCCTGACAAACATATCTGTTCCGATGGGCGGAGCTCGTTGGGAAATCCTGCCGGGGTCACGATGGTACAGGTTCTTGCACCCGATGTGGGGAGCCTTTTCTGTGGCCATCTGCTCGGACTTGCTTGACCCAATCCCCTGGGCACGCATGCGAGGGCGGTTTCTGCATCTCTTCATTATCTCGAACAATACCGATGTCGACTTGTACCAATCGATTACGTGGAGTCGTGCCTATGAGTGCTATGTGAACCTTATCGCCGTAAATCATGGTGAGCATGGGGGTAGTTTCTCTTGGACGCCGAAGCATCGCCATCACAAAGAAGTCGCCGTGATTCGCGGGCAAAACTTGAATGTTGTTGTGGACGTTGAGCTTGAGACACAAAAGCTTCTTGCCAAGCAAAGATTGGGTTGGGAGGAGGAAGTCGCGCGACTCAGCGAGAATTGGCCAAATGGCGTGAGATCCGACGGGCCTCGGGAGAATTGGAAGACCCCACCTCGCGACTTGCCGTAGTGCGAAGGTTTAGTGCCCCAAGGACTGGCAGGTGAAGGATGGGCCTATGTCGATACAGGGCCGATTGTCGGCGACAGGTGGGTGAAACTACCGTCTGGGTCCGGTAAGTCTAACCGCGTGAGCAGGACATGCATCTGACGGGGCCGGCGCAGGAGTCGGCTCCCCCCGCCACGCGCTTCAGGGTGCCTTAGGAACTGGCGCCGGGCATGGGCGGCAGAAGAATGGCGCGGAAGGAGGCATCCTTCCGCGCCATCTTGAGAGCCTGCTAGTGTGCCTTATCGAGGTCAGGCCGGGACGTCTTCCTTGAACGTCGTGACGAGGTCGGTCATCACGGCGTCCATCTCGGCGTAGGCGCCCTTCTGGACGGCGGCGACCTTCTTGAAGTCGAGGGCCAGGACCGACGCATCACCGAGGCCGGCGACGAGGGCGAGGCCCTCGCTGGTGACGTAGCCGGCGGCGTGGGAGGCGTGGATCTTCGCCATCTTGCGCCACGCGTCGTGGCTGAAGATGACGGCTTCGGGCTTCTCGGTCTTGGCGGCCGCGCGGCAGAAGGCGCCCGCGGTCTCGGCGTAGGTCATGAGCTCGCCGAGCTTGGTGTGGGCGAGCTGGTTGGCGGTGAGCTTCTGGTCGTAGCAGGCCTTGAGGACCTGGGAGAGCGAGCGCAGGGCGACGGCCGCGGCGTCGGCGCCGACCGACGGGCCCTTCGCGTGCAACGCGTCGAGCTCCTCGGCGAGCTTGTCGTAGTACTTGCCCTCGGCGTTGATGTTGGCCTGCCAGCGCTCGCGGAAGGTGGTGAGCTGGAGGATCTCCGAGGTGCCCTCGTAGATGCAGGTGATCTTGACGTCGCGCTTGAGCTTCTCGACGGGGAACTCGCGGACGTAGCCGTTGCCGCCGTAGGCCTGGATGGCGTTGTTGCACGCGGTGTCGGCGGTGTCGGAGGCGAGCATCTTGGCGATGGCACCCTCGGTCTGCAGGCCTTCCTCGCCGGAGTCGATGCGGTGCGCGACCTCTTCGATGAAGGCGCGGGCGGCTTCGAGACGGGCGGCGAAGGGCACGATGAGCTTGTGGGTCATGCCCTGCTTGGTGTTGAGGGGCTGGCCGCCGACCTTGCGCTGCTGGGAATAGCGGATGGCGTGCTCGAGGGCCTTCCAGCCGGTGCCGAGCGCCATGGCCGCGACCATGAGGCGGGTGTAGCCGAAGACGGCCTGCGCCTGGCGCAGACCCTTGCCCTCGACGCCGCCGATGAGGTTCTCGGCGGGGACGTAGACGTCCTGGAGGACGATGGGGCAGGTGTCGGAGAGGCGGATGCCGTGCTTGTCCTCGTGCTTGTCGATGGAGAGGCCCTTGGTGCCCTTCTCGACGACGAACCAGGACACGCCCTTAGGCGCGCGGGCGAGGATGGTGTAGACGCCGGCCACGCCGGCGTTGGTGATCCACATCTTGCCGCCGGTGATCTTGTAGCCGACGACCTTGTCGCCTTCCATCACGCGCTCGGCCTTGGTCTTGAGGTGGAGGAGGTCGGAGCCGGCCGCGGCCTCGGTCGCGCCGTAGGCGACGTAGCAGCGGTCCTGGGCGATCTTGGTGATCCACTTCTGCTTCTGCTCCTCGGTGCCGCCCATCATGATGGGGTCCATGCCGAGGAAGGTCGCGAAGACGGAGGTGCACACGCCGAGGTCGATCATGGCGAGCTCTTCGCAGGCGCGGTAGATGTCGTAGGAGTTGCCGCCGAGGCCCCCGTACTTCGTGGGGATCATGATCAGGTTGCAGGCGACCTGGTCGGGATCGTAGAGGTCGGTCATCTCCTTCGTCGGGAAATGATTCTCCTTGTCGAGCTCGATGAGCTTGGAGTGAGGGAAGTTCTTCTTGCCGTACGCGCGGATGGTCTCCAAGACCATCGTGCGGGTCTCCAGGTCGAGTCCGGTGCCAAGGCTCTCAGCGACGCTCATGTTGTTCCCCTCTCAAATCCGAAGTGGATGACGAAAATAGGATAACAAATCGGGCGGTGCGGGGACGAACGTCATTGCTCTGATTTTGGAGGCTGATAGGCAAGGCATGTCAGCAACTCAAGAATGACTTCAATGCGCTGGAACACGGCCTCAGGGCTGGCTGCCGGGAGCCGCGGGCTAGAGGGTAGGCGGTGTTCGCCGCGGATTCAGAATGGGCGGAGGCGCGGTCATCCGCGCAGCATCCGAGATAGGCAGCGCATCGAAATTGTATTTCTTATCGACGGAGTTCTCTTTAATCCAATTGCGTAGCGGGTTGTCCGATGTGGCTAAGAACTTCCCTTCACCCGTTGCACCAGCGGCGCTGTCCGAGACCTCAAAATCCCCGTCCCCAAAACGCGTTCTAATTGCTGCTGATTCCTGTTCGTCTAGATTGCCGGAATCAATGAAGTCTAATTTAGAACGAGACATAGACTTGAAGAAAGTCATCAGCTGCGGGAAGTGGATGTTCCTGTCGATCGCGTTGAATTGACGCATCCATTGCTGGTAGAGACCAACCGTCGCAGAAAGGCGGTGTTCGTCCTTGGAAAGGTTGAACACGAGTTCAAGCGCGTCTGTATTCTTTTCGCCTGAATCGTCCGTGGCGGTCGATGCAAGTATCCAAACATTTTCATCGAGAACCGCGGGGCGAGACATGGAGCGCCTAATCAGCAGACTTCTTGATTCCTTCAATTAGGTCCTTCATTTCATCAACAGTGGCTTCGAAAAAACCAGGAATCTCTCCCTCCACCATCCCATTCTTCTGAATGGCGATTTGTTTCAAGAGAGTCTCGCCCTTCTCGGATTTCGACGCATACCAGAGGCCGACATCTGATTGCTTCATTTCGCCGCGGGCGACTAAATT
>CAZTZW010000232.1:0-5052 GCA_964618085.1 uncultured Elusimicrobia bacterium | reverse complement strand
GGGAAGGTCTACTTCCTGCGCCGCGGCGACACGGAGACCCTGCAGGAGGCGGACTTCTCGCCCTCCAAGCCCGTCGACTTCTCCAAGGCCCGGCGCCTGTCCGACGCCGACTTCACGAAGCGCAACTTCTGGGGCCTCGGCGTCTCCAAGGCCACCAAGAAGGTCTACGTGATGGGCGACGAGGACAACAAGGAAATCACCAACATCTACGAGCTGCTCCCGGACGGCGGCTTCAAGAAGCTGACCTCCGAGGGCTACATCTACGGCTGGTCCTTCAGCCCCGACGGCCGCCGCATCGCCTTCGCCGCCCGCTCGGGCTCGCAGGAGTTCACGCCGGGCTCGGTGGGCGTCATCGACCTGGAGACGGGCGCGGTCAAGAAGGTCTTCGAGGACTCCAAGGCCCTGCGCATGACCTGGAACTCGGTGAGCTGGAAGCCGGACGGCACGGCCTTCGCCCTCGACGTCGTCTGCGACGAGGACCGCACGCACCAGGACCTCCTGCTGGTCCAGGCGGACGGGAGCGCGCACCGCACCCTGCTCGACTGCAAGACCAAGAAGTCCGTCAGCCCGGCGTCGGAGTGGCTCGACGACGGGAACATCGTCTTCGACAGCGACGAGACGGGCAACAAGGTCGTCTACCGCCTGGAGCTCGCCACCGGCAAGCGCACGCGCCTGACCGACCCGAAGTGGAACCTCCGCTCCGCGGACCTGCTCGGCGACCGCCTCGTCGCCCTGGAGCGCCGCCCCATCACGACGGCCCTCCACCTCATCGACCCGCGCGGCGGCAAGATCCTCTCCACGCGCGAGTTCCCGGCCTCGGTGGGCATGTCCGTCGGCAGCCGCGACGTCATGGTGCTCAACTTCGACTCGCCGACCGTGCCGTACGAGGCCCACTCCCTCGTCCTGGAGGGCGGCGCCCCGAAGCTGAACAAGGTCATCGAGTACGGGGACGACCTCAAGAAGAAGATCGTCCACTGCGACGCCAAGAAGGTGAGCTTCAAGACCTACGACGGCTTCGCCGCGCCGGGCGAGAAGGGGACGCTCCACGCGTTCCTCTATACGCCCAAGGACCCGGCCAAGGGCTCGGACGCGCGCCTGCTGGTGAACTCCTTCTACGGCGGCACCAACAACTACTCCGCGAAGATCCACATGTTCTGCCAGGCGGGCTTCCACGTGCTCTCGCCCGCTCCGCGCGGGTCCTGGGAGTGGGGCCGCGAGTTCCACGACAAGATGCAGGGCGACCTCGGCGGCGGCGAGATCCTCGACGTGGTGGAGGCCGCGAAGGCCTTCTCCAAGGAGCTCGGCATCCCGGCGTCCCAGACCGGCGCCTACGGCGGCAGCCACGGCGGCTACGCGACCTTGCGCGCGCTGACCTTGCCGGAGGCCGTCAACGGGCACAAGCCCGGCTACCGCTTCGGCTTCGGCCTCTCCGACTACGGCATCGCCAACCTGGTGCGCTACGTCAAGAACTGCAACATCCCCGGCTGGATCACCGACATGACGAAGGAGGAGCCGTCGAAGAACCCCGAGAAGTGGCTCGACCGCTCCCCGGAGACCCGCGCCTGCTCCGCCTCGGGCCCGCTGTTCCTCTCCCACGGCACCAACGACAAGCGCGTCGGCATCGAGGAGAGCCGCGAGATGATGGCCGCGCTGAAGAAGTGCGGCCGGACCGAGGACGCGCTCTACGAGCTGCCCGGCCAGGGGCACGGCTACAAGGGCACGAGCGCCCTCGTGGCCTACTACCGGGAGCTGTTCAAGTTCCTCGAGGGCCTGAAGCCCAAGACCTAGGTCAGCGCGACTCGACGGGGACCAGCGGCTTGCCGTCGGCGCACACCCAGGCCTTCTCCTTATCGGACTGAGGCGGCACGAAGGCCCGAGCGGCCGGGCTGAGCTTGACGGGCCGGCGCTCCTGGTGCTGCGTGTAGCCGCCGCGCATGAAGGCCGGGCCTTTCACGTTCCCGAGCGGGGTCTCCACGCGGCACGGGCCTTCGACCGACGCGGCGAGGCCGAGCGTCGCCTTGACGCTGCCCGCGAAGCCGACCTTCGAGGGCCTCTTGTCGTGCGCCTTCAGCGCCTCCGCCATCTCGAGCACGCTGCGTTTGTCCTCGAGAGCGAAGCGGCCCTCGAGCTTGATGAGGCGCTCGCTGCCCGGCACGTTCTGCTGGCTCATCGCGTGCATCTCCACGACGCGCAGCTCGGCGCAGCCGGGGCCGCAGTACCGGGCGAGCTTGACGATGAAGTCGGCCAGCGGCGGGTACTGGTCCATGCGGACCGAGGAGTAGTCGAAGGCGAACTCGTAGTAGTGCAGCTGCTTGTCCTGGGCGGCGGCGGAGGCGGCGAGCAGGAGAAGGGGGAGGGCCAGAAGGGGTCTCATGACGGAAGGGTAGCCCCGGCCCGGCGGAGCGTCAAGGGCGTCAGCGGTAGACGCGGGGCAGGCCGGCGGCGGCGGTGCGGCGCCCCGGCAGAGCGACCGCGTCGCCGAGCTTCAGGCCGGGCGCGTCGGTGGCGTCGACCAGCACGTGGGTGATGCCCACGCGCCCGATGAAGGGGAGCTTGACGCCCTGGTGCATGCCCCAGTACTTGGACCCGGCGCCCAGCCCGATGAGGCGCTCGGCCGGCTCCATGCTCAGGCCGTCGGCGTAGCCGATGGGCAAGGTCGCCACGCGCATGCGCCGGGGCGCGAGGTACTCGCTGGCGTAGCCGATGGAGGCGCCCTTGCGCACCTCGCGCAGGGCCAGCACGCGCGCGAAGGAGCGCCACGGCATCTTAAGCGGCGCAGGCCGTGATTTGGAGCGGTTGATGCCGTAGAGCAGGTTGCCGATGACGGCCACGTCGAAGCGGCGGTGGGGGAAGTCCGCGAACACCGCGCTGTTGGCGGCGCGGGCGGCGAGGCCGCGGTGCTTCTTCTTGAGCGCGGCGGCCAGGCGCGCGAAGGCGCCGAGCTTCTCCTCGGCCTCGACCGAGTTCTTGCCCGGCACGTAGCCGATGTGGGTCGACACGCCCGCGAGCTCGACGCCTTTGAGGCGCGCGAGCGCGGCGGCCAAGGCGGGGACCTGCGCGGGCGCGGCGCCCCAGCGGCCCAGTCCGTAGTCCGCGTCGAGGTGGACGGCGACGCGCCGCCCGCCGGCGGCGCGCGAGAGGGCGCGGCCCTGCTCCAGCGAGTCCACGGTGAGCTCCACGCCCAGGCGCACGGCCTCTCCGGCCTGCTCGGGGAGGATGGGGGCGAGCAGGAGCACGGGGCACTTCAGGCCCGCGGCGCGCAGGACGGCGGCCTCGGCCACGTCTCGCACTCCCAGGCTCGTCGCGCCCGCCCCCAGCGCCGCCCGCGAGACCTCGACGGCGCCGTGGCCGTAGCCGTTGGCCTTCACCACGGCGCACAGCCGGGCGCCTTTCTCCAGCCCGGAGACGACCCAGCGCGCGTTGTGGGCGACGGCGGACAGGTCCACCTCGGCCCATCGGAGGTAAGTCACGCCGCCATCCTAGTAAATGCGTCTAGCGCGCGTCTTGCGACCAGCGGCGCGAGACGTCCTCGACGCCGCGCTGATACTCCTCCTCGGGGTCGAGGTCCTCGACGAAGGCGTTCTCGTCGTCCGCTCCCAGGCCCAGGGCCGCGCGGTTCTCATCGGCGTCGAGACGGAAGGCGGCGCGGGCGGGACGGCGCTTCGGCGTCAGGCGGCTCTGCTGTCGGACCATGCGGTGTTCCTCCTGTGACGTCTTCTTGCCGGCGACATTCAAGCGCATGCGCGCGGTCCGTCGCTGTGAACGCGGAGGAACGGTTTTGTGACGGGCGCTTCTCCCGTGGCAACGCCCGGGGCGAAACGCTAGAATCGGGGCATGGCGCTCCTCAAGATGGGCACGCGCGGCTCGCCGCTGGCCTTGGCCCAATCGGGCTGGGCGGCGCGCGAGCTGGAGCGCGTCCATCCCGGGCTGAAGGTCGAGACCGTGGTCGTCAAGACCAGCGGCGACCTCTTCGGCGCGCCGCCGCCCGAGCAGGCGAAGCTCCTGCCGCAGGGCGCCAAGGGCCTGTGGGTCAAGGAGCTGGAGGAGGCCGTGCGCGACGGCCGCGTCGACTTCGCCTGCCACAGCGCCAAGGACCTGCCCGCCGGCCCCTCGGCCGGGCTCGTCATCGGCGCCTACCCCGAGCGCGAGGACCCGCGCGACGCCTTGGTGGCGCGCCCCGGGCTGACCTTCGCGGGCCTGAAGGCGGGAGCGCGCCTGGGCACGTCCTCTTTGCGGCGCCAGCTGCTGCTCGCCGAGGCGGTGAAGGGCGCGGCCTTCCTGCCGGTGCGCGGCAACGTGGACACGCGCCTGCGCAAGCTCGCCGAGGGCGAGTACGACGCCGTCGTGCTCGCGGTGGCGGGGCTCAAGCGCCTGGGCAAGGGCGCGGTGGCGCACGAGCCGCTGGACCCGCACGTCCTCATTCCTTCTCCGGGACAGGGCGCGCTGGCGCTCCAAGTGCGCGCCGGCAAGGACGAGGCGGCGAAGCTCGTCTCCGCGCTCGACCACGCGGCCACGCGCGAGTGCGTGGAGCTCGAGCGCGCCTTCCTGGCCGCGGTGGGCGGGGGCTGCGGCTCGCCGGTCGCGGGCTACGCGCGCCGCCAGGCGGGCGGCGTGCTCTTCGAGGGCTTCTACGCGCACGACGGCGAGAGCGCGGGCCGCCGCGCGACGGGACTGCTCGCGCACCCGGACCGCGCCGAGTCCTTCATCCGCGACCTGGCCGCCCAAGCGCGGGGACGATGAAGCTCGGCGGGGTGCCGGGCTCCGGCGCGCTCGCCCACCTGGCGCGGCTCCTGCTCTCGGGCAAGCCGCCGGCCGGCCTGGAAGCGCCCAAAGGCCCGCTCGTCGTCGTCCTGCCCGACGGAGACGCGGTCGAGGACGCCGCCGACGCGGTCAAGGCGCTGGCGCCGCTCTTCGGCGGCGTTCCCGAAGCCTGCGCCGTGTTCGCCGACGACGGCCGCGAGCGCCTGGCGTCCCTGGAGCTCCTGCGCGCCGGCGCGCGCCTGGCCCTGGCCACGCCCGAGGGCCTGGCCGCGCCCGCCCCCGCCGCCGCCG
>CAZTZW010000231.1:0-5054 GCA_964618085.1 uncultured Elusimicrobia bacterium | reverse complement strand
AGGCCGCCTCCGGGGGCGTCGCGCGGGAGCCGGAGCGCCCGCGTCCTCCGCGGGAGCGTCCGCCGGAGCGCGGCGCGGCCGGCGAGGCCGCGCGGCTGCGCCCTCCGCGGGAGCGTCCCCCGCGGCGGCGGTGGTTCTTCGCCTTGGTCGTGCCGTCGCTCTCGTAGGAGCCCGTGACGCCGGCTTCGGCCTCGGTCAGCTCGGCCTCGATGTCGCGGTGCGAGGTCCACACCGTGGCCATGCGGCCCAGGCGCTGGAGCTCGGCGGTCATCGCGGTCAAGGTCGCGTCATTGGTCACCATGAGGAACGGCACGCTCTGCGGCAGGACGGCGTGCAGCATGCCGGCGTGCAGGCTCATGACGAAGTCGGCGGCGTTGGCGCCGCCCTTGGGCGAGGTCACCGTGCAGAAGTTCGGGAGCCGCGCGAGCGGCTTCTCGAGGTTGCGCGGCAGGAGCGCGCCGGGTCTGAGAAAGACCCGTACCAGAGTATGGCGCGTGACGCGGGCGTCGGGCGGCACGTGCGGGTCGTTGTCGCCGTCGATGAGAAGGACGTTCTCGATGGGGGAGCGGGGCGAGGTGTAGGCGGCGGAGTCGGGATACGGCGTGGTGTCGTACGTCGGGGCGGGTTCGGGGGTGGGCGCCGGAGAGTCTTGGGGCGCGGTCTCAATCTCGTTCATGACGGAACTATAGCAATTAGGCGACGGGGGCCTGGGACGGCTTCTTGCGGCGCTTGTGCGCGAGCTTGGAGGCCAGCCACTCATAGAGGAAATCGGGTAGAGCGGGCAGGAGGTACTTCGTAGGGTAGGAGAGCTGCCACGGGAAGTGGACGACCCGGCGCCGGGCGTCGAGGCCCGCGAGCATGGCGGCGACGCCGTCGCCGGTCTCCATGAGGAAGGGCATCGAGTCGACCTCGTTGCGCGCGGTCATCTCGCTCTTCACGAAGCCCGGGCAGACGGTCACCACGTCCACGCCCGTGCCGCGCAGGTCCACGCGCGTCGACTCGAGCAAGGTCATGAGCGCGGCCTTGCTCGCGGAGTAGGGTCCCGACAGCGGCAGGCCGCGGAAGCCGGCGAGGCTGGCTACGCCCGCGATGAGCCCCGAGCGCCGCTCCAGCATGTCCGGCAGCACGGCCTCCACCCAGCGCGCGACGCCCAGGACGTTGGCGTCGAACGTCCAGCGCACGTTCTCGGCGGTGAACTTCTTGGCGTCGAGCGAGTCGCCCACGCCCGCGTTGAGCACCGCCCAGTCCAAGCCCCCCCACGCCGCTTTGACCGCGGCGTAGTGCGCTTTGACCTCGTCGTCGTCGGTGACCGAGCCGTACAGCGGGAGCGCCTGCCCGCCCGCCTCGATGACGCGCTTGGCGGTCTCGTCGAGCTGCTCGCGCCGGCGTCCCGTGACGGCCACGCGCCAGCCGCGCCGGCCGAGCTGGACGGCGAGCTCGCGGCCGAGCCCGGAGGTGGCGCCGGTGATGAGGACGCGGGTCGAGGTGTTCATGTCTCGATAGTAGGAAATCGCGGGGCCGGAGGTCCCCCCAGCGCGGGGGGTCCAATGCCTTCGCTTTTCGGCGCGCCTGCGCCCCACCGCGCGCCGGGTCATGCGCTAGAATCCACGGGCATGAGAGCGGCGTTCACGTTGCTCCTGCTGTCCAGTCCGGCCCTCGGGGCCGTCGCCCGCGTTTCTCCCCTCCCCGTCGTGCCCGCGCTCCCCTTCGTCGCGGCTCCGCGCCTGTCCCTGCAGGGGCCGTCCGTCCTCGCCCCGGCGCTGAGCGCTCCCTCTCTCGGCCTCGTGCCCGTCCTCTCCGCGGCCAACGACGCCCCGAAGCCCGCCGACGAAGCCGTCGCGGCGCCGGCGCCCGCGTCGACGCCCCTCGAGGCCGGCGCGGCCGAGGCCGCCGCCGAGGCCCAGGCCGCTCCGTCGCGCCCGGAGACGGACATCGAGCTGGAGCGCCTGAAGGCCGCCCGGGTCTTCGACGGCGCCGTCGTCAAGCCCATGGGCCCCTACGAGACGTTGCTGACGGCGCCCGAAGCCGCGCACCCCGGCTGGTCGGTGCGCGCGGCCAAGGACGAGGACGCGGAGTGGCTGGCGGGCGTCGTCGCGGCCCTGCGCGAGTCCCGCACCGGGCGCCGCGTCCTGAAGGAAGTGGACGCGATGTCGGTCGCGCGCGGACGCGCGGTGCTCGTGGACGTGGCGCGCCTCTCCAACAACGCCGAGGTCCGCTACGACTCCGGACTGCTGGTGATGGACAAGAACCACCGCCGCAAGCCGGTGCGTCTGGCCGCGCCCATCATGGCGCACGAGCTCCAGCACGTGCTGCAGAAGGCCGCCGACTTCATCCCCGCGGATGCCCTCGAGATGGAGGTCGAGTCCTACACGATCGAGGCGCGGGTCTGGAACGAGCTCGGCATCAAGCCTCCCCCCAACAGCTTCGCGCGCAAGGCGAAGAACCGCCTGGAGAAGGACCCCATCGCCTTCGTCTACTGGCTGGCGGAGGAGTACCCGAAGAACCGCATGCTGCACGGCAAGTCCGACGAGTCCTACGTCCAGTGGGTCGAGGCCGAGCGGGCCAAGGCGGCGAAGCGGCTGGCCGCGGCCGAGAAGCGCATCCAGTCCATCGAGCGCGTCCTCGCGCGCATGCGCGCCGCCGGCACGCCGGCGGCGCAGGTCGAGGCCCATCGCCACGACGACCTGATCCCCGCGGAGGCGTCTCGCCGCGACTACCGGCTGATGTTGGCCTGGCTCGACCGCGACCTGAAGCTGCTCTCCACGCCCGAGGGCCGCAAGCGCTTCCGGGAGTACTCGCGCGCGGTCATCCGCCGCGCGAAGGCGATGGCGCTGCCGTCCGCCTAGAGCGGGCCGCCCACCGCGACGCGCATCATCCCCGGCCGGCCTTCCACGGCGGCCGCGCGCTCGCGGCGGCTCAGACGCGCGCCGATGGAGAACGCCCCCCCGCCGTCGGCCGTGAGCGTGAGGTAAGGGCGCTCGAACCCGCCGAAGGGCACGGCCGAGGCCGGTTCGAAGCCCGACGCCGTCAGGGCGCACAGCGGGTCGCCGGCGGGGACGCGGCGCGCGGGCCTGCCGGCCTCGCGCACCTCGGCCCCATGGGGGCAGCCTCCGGGCAGGAGCCGGCGCTCGCGCCATCCCTCGGCGGGCCGCGCGAGAAGGTCCGGGTCGGGCCCGCGCGCGAAGCGCACCGGCGCGTCCCCGGGCTCCATGGCGTGCAGGCCTCCGTCCAGCGCGCGCCGCCCGAAGCTCGCCTCGGCCGGGCCCCTCGCGGTCTCGCGCCAGGCGCGGACCTTCACGGCGTCGGCCGGCGCCAAGCCGTAGGCCGCGGCGTCCTCGCGCCCGGCCACGACGTCGCCGAGGGTCAGCGCGGCGAGGCCGGCGGCGAGGCGCTCCGCGGCGTCCGCGTCGGCGAGGTCGCCCGGGGGCGTCACCGTCCACGACCCGGCCGCCCGGCGTTCGAGCGTCAGCGAGCCGCCGCCGCGCATCAGTTCGACGCGCGTCAGCGGCCCCTCGAAGAGGCCGGTCGCGGGCGCGCGCAGCCAGCTGCGGGCGCTGAGCAGGCCGAGGACGAGGAGGGCGGCGAGGAGGGCGATGGCGCTTCTCATGGGGCTGGCGCGCGGGGCGTGCCGGGGCTATGATATCACGTCTGGGCCGAAGGACCCAGGCGCGTCGTCGAGAGCCGGTCTATAATCGCTATAATAGGAATATGAGAGCCCTCATCCTCGTCGCCGCGGCTTTGAACGCCTCCCCCGTCCTCGCGAACAACGCCGCGGCCGCAGGCGAGGTCAAGGTGAGCGGTACTCCCGGCAACACGGGGGCCGCGGGCGCGGGCAGCGTGCGGGTGGTCGCGCCCGGCGCGGCCAACGTCTCCTTGTCCGGCGCCTCGCTCACGCCCACGACCTTCAACGCCGCGCCTCGGCCGACCCTCGACCCGACGAACGCCGCCAACAGCATGGCCGCGCCCGATGCCGTCGGCGCCCGCCAGCAGCCCGGGACCTTCGCGCCTCCGGCCGCGGCCGACGTCCGCCGCAACGCCCCTTCCTCGCTGGCCGCTCCCGACGCCGCGCCTCTCTCGCTCGGCGCCCGCCTCGACGGCGCCCCGGACAAGGCCGCCCCTCGCGGCGCGGCGGCTCCCGCCGCGGGCGCCGCGCTCGGCGAGGCGACCCGCTCCATCGCCGCCGGCGTGAAGGCCGACGCCGCCGTCGCCGACGGCACGGCCCTGCGCGGGGCGCTCGACAAGGCTTTCGACTCCATGACCGCCGGCGGCGCGCTGACCGGCGTCAACGCCGTCACCCGCAACGCGGTCGCGGGCAAGGCCCAGGACGTCCGCGGCCGCATCGACCAGACCTTGGCCATCGCGCGCTCCGCGCCTCCCGCCGACGCGCCCGACCACTATAAGACCGCCGTCAAGATCGCCGAGGACTCTCTGCCCGCCTCCGCGGCGCAGGCCGTGGCCGCCGCCGTGAAGACCTTCGCGCGCGCCAAGGCCGAGAAGGCCCTGCCCGAGCTCGCCGCCGCCGCCTACTCGGCCGCGGCCGGCGGCCTCACCGGCGAGACCACTCGCCTGCTCAAGGGCTTCGACAAATGGGAGGGCCTGCTCGGCGCCGCGGGCCGCCCGCTGGTCTCCAACGCGGACATGCTCAAGGCCGACGTCCGCCGTCGCCTGGACGCCGCCGCCGCGGGCGGCTCCACGGGCTCCGTGCCCAACGTCTGGTTCCAGAAGCGCGGCGATTCCTACGTCGCGGCTTTGCCCGGCTCCGCCGTGGCCAAGATCGCGCCCCAGTCTCTGGACTTCAAGCTCTCCCCCTCCGCCGTCCCGGGCGCCGCGGCCTTGGCCGCGAACTGGCGCGCCTTCGCCGCCGACCCGCGCGCCGCGCGCGGCTTCGCCGAGGTCTACAAGGGCCGCCTGACGCGCGGCGCCTCGGTCCCCGCCGCCGCCCTCGCGGCGTCCCGCTTCTGGCTGCGCGCCGTGCTCTCGCGCTTCTGGCGCGGCCTGCTGTCGCTGTTCGCCTCCTCCGCGTACGACCTGGCCGCCCCCGCGGGCCGCGAGTC
>CAZTZW010000230.1:0-5101 GCA_964618085.1 uncultured Elusimicrobia bacterium | reverse complement strand
CGTCAAGGAATACACCGATTCCGACTACGACCGCGAGCTCGAGCGCCTGCACGAGTCCTTCTCCCCGCTGGTGAAGCGCAGCAAGGAGCTCGGCCGCGCCATGCGCATCGGCACCAACCACGGCTCCCTCTCCGACCGCATCATGAACCGCTACGGCGACACGCCGCTCGGCATGGTCGAGAGCGCCCTCGAGTTCCTCCGCATCGCCCGCAGCCACGACTACCACGCCATCATCCTCTCGATGAAGTCGAGCAACCCGAAGGTCATGATCCAGGCCTACCGGTTGCTCGTCGACCGCATGGCGCAGGAGGGCATGGACTACCCCCTCCACCTCGGCGTCACCGAGGCCGGCGACGGCGAGGACGGCCGCATCAAGTCCGCGATAGGAATAGGCTCTTTGCTCGAGGACGGCCTGGGCGACACCATCCGCGTCTCCCTCACCGAGGACCCCGAGTTCGAGATCCCCGTCTGCCGCGAGCTGGTGAAGCCCTTCGACGGCCGCCCGACCGAGCCCTCGCGCAAGACCTCCAAGCCGCATTGCGCCGACCTCTACGCCTACGCCCGCCGCAAGACCGACTACTTCGAGGCCGGGCCTTTCATGACCGGCGGCCTCCAGCTGGTCCGCGTCGTTTCTCGCGTGGGCGCGGGCGCCACCGCTAAGGATATCTTGGCGTCTCATGAGGCGCAGCTGAAGAAGGCCCAGGGCGCCGATTTCGAGGTCTTGGAATTCTCGGATCTGGCGCATCTTCGCGCCGTACGCGCGGAGCTCAAGCCCGAGACCTCGCGCTTGGCGTACATGGCCCGCGTCTCCGAGCCCACCGACGACGCCGACCTCGTGTGCTGGACCGCGCCCGTCGAGGGCGAGGCCTACGCCGCCTTCCTCAAGGGCCTGAAGGCCAAGGACGCCGTCAACGTCATCGAGACCGAGACCGCCGCCGACGCCGTGAAGTACGAGAAGGCGTCCCGCTACGTCGGCGTGAAGACCTTGGTCTCCCTGCGCGGCTCCGACGCCTCGAAGCTCCTGCAGGAGTACCGCCTGTTCGCCGCCCTCGGCGGCTCCTCCCCCGTCCTCATCCGCGCCCCGCGCGAGTCCGGGGCGGAACAGCAGGTCCTGCGCGCGTCGACGCTCATCGGCGGCCTGCTGTGCGACGGCATCGGCGACGCCATCGCCATCGACGCGGACCTCCCCTTCGAGCGCGGCCTTGAGCTCGCCTACAACGTCCTCCAGGGCGCGGGCGTGCGCATCACCAAGACCGAGTTCGTCTCCTGCCCCTCCTGCGGCCGCACGTTGTTCGACCTCCAGACCACCACCGAGCGCATCAAGAAGCGCACCGGCCACCTCAAGGGCGTGAAGATCGCCATCATGGGCTGCATCGTCAACGGCCCCGGCGAGATGGCCGACGCCGACTTCGGCTACGTCGGCGGCGCGCCCGACGCCATCAACCTGTACGTCGGCAAGGAATGCGTCCAGAAAGGCATCCCCTTCGCCAAGTCCGACGACGCTCTCGTCGAGCTCATCAAGAAGCACGGCAAGTGGGTCGAGCCCTCCTAGTCGCGCTCGTCCTTTCTTCTTGTTCGCCGTCTTATGTGACCCGTTCTGCCGTGGGTCACGCGAAGCTCACTTGGAATCGTAAACCCCTCGTCGATCCTCGGGCTCTTTCCGCTCGGCGCTATGCCGTCGACGTAGTAGGTCTCAAGGACGGCCGCGACTACCGCACGTGGTCCCCGGTCGACGGCGACGCCGTCACCTATCTAGTCTACGCCTGCCCCAAGGACTCGCTCGTGAACCATAAATTCTGGTTCCCGTTCGTCGGCTCCTTCCCGTACAAAGGGCATTTCCGACGGGACCTGGCCGAGAAAGAGGCCGCTTCGTTCGAGAAGAAAGGTCTCGACGCCGCCGTCGTCCCCGTGTCCGCCTACAACACGCCGCTGCCTTGGGGCGACCCGCTCCCCTCGCCCGTGCTGAAGTGGGGCGAGGGCGACCTGGCCGAGCTCATCATCCATGAACTGGTCCACGGCACCGTCTACTTCCGCGGCCAGGGCGGCTTCAACGAAGCCGTCGCGTCGTGGGTGGCCGAGCGCGCCGTCGAAGGCCATCTCTCCGGAGAGGCCCTGAACGAGTGGAAGGAGGGCCGCGACCGCGGCGAGCGCCGCGCCAAGCTCATGGACGAGCTCAAGGCGAAGCTGACGACGCTCTACGCCTCAGGCGGCAAGGAGCGCGAGCCCCTCTTCGATTGGGCACGCGCCGAAGCCAAGAAGGAGGGTGTGCGCCTGCGCGAGCCGCTCAACAACGCGGTCGTCGCGGCGCATTCGACCTACCGGGGCGAGCCCGCGCTCTTCGACGCGCTGCACGAGAAGAACGGCCGCGACTGGAAGAAGACTCTCGCCACGCTCAAGGCGCTGGACAAGAAGGATCCGTGGGCGGCGCTGCGCGCGGCGACGGCTCTTTAGAACCGGGCGCTGATGTCGAAGCGGTGCGCGCGACCGAGCTCGCCCGTCGGCTTGATGGCGTAATCGAGCCTGAACCCCGGCAGTTCCACGCCGAGGCCTAGAGCCAATCCTCGTGCCGCGTCGAATCCGGACCCACCACTGATGGAGCCTTTGCTCGAGTAGCCGCCGCGCAGCGAAAGGCCCGCCCGTGGCTTCCATTCGACGCCCACGCCGCCGTCGTTCTGGCCGACGCGGGGACGATTCTCATAGTCCACGCCGAAGGTAAGGCTCTCGTGCTTGAAGCCGATACCCCCCGCCACGGTGAGCGGGAGGTCGTCTCTGCGGTCGGCGTACTTGAGGCCCGGACCGAGATTGCGCATAGACAGGCCGGTCAGGATGTTGCCCATGCTCTTGGCGATGCCCAGGTCCAGGGCAGCGCTCTGAGCCTCGGCTTCAGCGATATGGGAGCGTAGATACTTGATGGATGCCCCCATAGCCGCCTTATCCAACTTCAGCGCGTAAGCGAGCGCCAGAGCGGCGTCCGAAGCGCCGTAGTTCCCGGTGGGACGTCCGAGGCTGTCTCGGCCGGAGAGAGTGCCGTAGCTCAGGTAAGTGAATCCCCCTCCGATCGTCCCGTTGCCTAGCGGGTGGGAGTAACCGCCGAAATCCAAGCGCGTCCCTTCCGCCAACTCCGCGTGTGAGAATAAGGCGTTCCTCTTCTCCGAGCGCACAAGGTTCGCCGGATTCCAGTAGATGGTCGCAGCGTCATCGGATAGGGCCGTGCCCGTTCCACCGAGAGCGATAGCACGGGCTCCGATGCCCTGCTGGAGGAAGGCGGCCGTCTCAGCTGCGTGCGCCGGGACCGCGAACAACATAAGGCCGAGTGCCAGGTGCTTCATCGGATGACCCCGACCTTGCCCTTCTCGACGATGTCCTTCTGGCCGGCCTTCTTGGCGACGATGACGTACTGATAGACGCCGGATGCGACTCCCGATACGTCCCAGCGGCCATCGTAGGTGTGCTGGGCGCCCTTGCCGTTCCCGTCATCGAAGAGCAGCGGTCCGCTGAACGATGAGGACTGGTGGATCTTTCGGCCGGAAAGGTCGTAGACGCGTACTTCGACGGAATCGGCGATGCCCGGCTGGATGCGGAATGTGACCGCCGCGCCCTGGCGGGACGGGTTCGGGAACGCGTACTGGTCGCGCAGGCCGAACTCATCGAGGGCGGCGGCCGGCAAGATGGGCGCGAGAGGCTGATAGAGCGAGAAGTGCGTGGTACGAGCCCGCGCCACGTGCCGCACGCGGTCGAGTTCAGTATCGAGCTTGTCCCAGGTCTTGTTCTCGGGGTTGTACCAATGGATGGCGACCTGGCCCTCGTCTCCGCGGCCAAGCCGGCTCGGGTCATAGGGTATCTCGATCGTCACAGGCGTGTTGAACTGCGTGCCCTCGGGACCGAACTCCATCGCTTCGCCCACGGGGCCGGTCTTCGCGGAATCCCTCGCCTCGTTCACCTCGACCGCGGCTTCGGACGTCCGTACTCGGCGCATGAACAGCTCTCGGTCGTCAGGCAGGGCTCGGACGGGAATGGTCACGGCCGCGCCCGCGGGAGCCTTGAGTCTCCCCCCCTGTTTCGCGACGATGTTCATCCCTGACTCGTACCAAGCGTCCGGATAGACGCGGGCGGCCCTCTCGAACCCGAATGACAGGCCGCCAAAGCCTTCGGAGCCGACGTTGAATATCAATTCGTTGCTTTGCACGAAGCCGCCTGGGGGCTCACGCACGGCGACGACGGAATAGGTGCCTTGTGCCACGTCAGGTACCAGCCAGCGGATCTCCGTGTCGTTCCAGACCGACACCTCGACCGTGGCGCCGCCAAGAAGGACCCGCGTGTCCGTGCTCAGCGCTTGGCCGAACCCGGACCCGCGCATGGTCACCAAGGTCTCTTCGAGGCCATAGTTAGGGGTCATCGTGTCTATGACGGGCACGATGACTTGGAAGGATGCCGCGGTACTGACGGCGGTCTCGGAGTGGATGCTGTCGCGCGCGACGCGGAGATTGTAGGTGCCGGAAGAGAGCGAGACAGGTATCTTGATGGAGATGGATGTGTCGAGCCAGGCCGTGACCTCGGCGGTCGCCGGGCCGATGAGGACCCGGGTCAGAGCCCCTTCGTAGGGGCCGAAGCCATGGCCGCTCACGGTGATGGGCGAGTAGATAGAACCCGAGGAAGGCGTCACCACCGTGATGGCAGGCATCGCCACCACGGTATCGCTGGAAAGCAGATTTTCGTTGCCGACATGGTCGAGAGCGAGGAAGTAGACGGTGTGAGTCCCGGGCATCAGGGAGAAGGCGCCCTGGTAGGAGGTGTTGGCGCACGTACCTGGCGGGGCGGATGTGCTCTCCTCAACGGAGTCGCAGCTCTCAGGGTCGCCATGAGTGAGGTAGAGCAGCTCGGCTATGCCGGAGCTGGCGCTGGAGATGGTCGGATCCACCATGGCCAGCTCGTAGAAACCCGTCACGTTTCGCTGGAGTTCCACCGTAGGGGCGGTCAGGTCGACGTAAACCGTGCTGGACTTAAGCGTCTCGAAGTTGCCCGCCCGGTCTCTCGAGCCGTAATAGACCTGTTCAAGATCAGCTTAAACGGGACACTTTGCTGTTGAAAATAACTGACATCT
>CAZTZW010000229.1:0-5152 GCA_964618085.1 uncultured Elusimicrobia bacterium | reverse complement strand
GACGCCGCGACCGGGCGGGTGGCCGACGCCGCCCGGATGAACCGCGTGCTGTCGGGCGCGGCTTCGTTCTCCCGGCGCGTCTCTCCCGGGGACGCGCCGCACGTCGCGGCCGAGGTCGCGGCGGGGAGCCTATCCGCGGGCCGGCTCGCGGCCCCCTCCGACGCGCCGCAGGCCGACGGGAAGCCCGCCCCGCCCGAGCCCTCGGCGACGACGGCCGAGGTGCGGCCGCTGATGAACGCGACCATCGTCACCTCGCTGGGCAATCAGGCCGGCTACGAGGTCACGACCGCCGCGCTGCCGCTCGCCATCGCCTCCATCATGGGCAGCCTCTCGAAGGCGGCGGACCTGCTCATCATCGGCGCGCTCGCCAGCGTGCTCGGCACCATCCTCAGCCCTCTCATCGTCACCCGCATGTCCCTGCGCGCCGCCTACCTCAGCATGACGGCCGCCTCCATGGCGCTGTCGCTCGTCGTGGTCGGCGCCGTGGCGCTCAGCGCCGTCCCCGGCAGCTTAGCCGCGCTGGCGGTGATGCCGCTGCTGGGGGTCGGCGTGTTCGGCTTCCGCCTGTTCCAAGGCGCGGCCGGCGCGGCCGAACGCACCATCGTCCCGGCCACCATGAAGGATATGCCCAAGGCGGAGCGCGAGGCGCTGCTCGGCACGTACAAGGGCCGCAAGCACGTCTGGTCCGAGGTCGCGTCGGTGTGGACCCAGAACGCGGTGGGCAGCCTCATCACGGCGTTCGGCTTCCTTCCGGTCATGCTCATCTCCCCGGTGCTCTACGGCATCGACCTGGCCGTCATCGCCGTCAAGATCGCCGTCCCGACCCGCGTGGAGGACGCCCGCCGACAGGAGCGCGCGGAGGCCGCGGCGAAGCACACGGACGTCACGCTCAAGGGCCAGTTCGCCAAGTTCTGGGGCGAGGTCTCGCGCGGCTCCAAGCTCGTCTTCAAGAGCCCCCAGCTGCGCCTCATCCTGGGCGCCGCCTCGGTGTTCCTCATCCTCAACTGGGTGACCTACGGGCTCATCGCCTCGGCGTTCGGCATGCTCATGACGGGCGGCAACGCCCAGCTCGCCGCGCCCATCGCCGGCCTCATCGCCGGCCTCTACAGCTTCGGCGGCTTGTATACGGGCCGCCTGCTCGCCGCCCAGGAGAAGACGTTGGAGGCGCGCTACGGCGCCGACGCGGCCGGCAAGGCCGAGGCGCTGCGCCGCCAGAACATCCGCTGGCTCAAGCTCGCCGCCGTCGCCATGCTCGCGCTCGGGGTGATGGCCGTCCCCTTCGGCGGAGGACTGCTCGTCGCGCCGCTCGGAGCCGTGCTCCAGGGCTTCGCCGCCTGGCTGACGGCCTCGCTGGGCGTCGGCGTCACCCCCTCGATACTGATGGGCCTCCTGCTCGGCGCGGGCTCGTTGACCGCCGTCTGGCGCCCGCTGCTCGGAGGCGCCCTCATCGCCGGCCCCGTCTTCCTCTTCTTCTCGCCGGCCGTCGCGCTGGCCGGAGCGGCCGTCTTCGTCATGGGCTACATCCACTTCGGCGCCTCGCTGCGCGTCGACAGCTTCTACGAGTCGGCCGCCGAGGGCCAGGCCCTCTCCGACGCCATCGGCGCCATCGGCGCCATCTCGCGGCTCTCGGCCATCCCCGTCATCATCGGCTTCAAGTTCCTCTTCTGGGGGACCTTGCCCTTCGAGTTCCAGCCCTTGCCGGGCTTCACGGGCCTCAAGGACCTCGCGGCCCTCGGCCTGCCGATGATCCAGGGCCATGCGCCCTTCGTCGTGGTGGCCGCCGTGGCGGCGCTCGTCGGCGCCTACCTCTGGTTCGTGGCGCGGCGCCTCGACGCCCTGACCCGCCCGGCGGCGTGACGGATAGAGCCGCTCGTGAGCGGCGCACCGGTCAGGCCTTGGCGTCGGAACGGCGCGAGGCCGACAACAGCACGCCCCACACCAGCAGGACCGCGTACAGCTTGAAGTAGCCCGCCACCGGGGCCCACGGTCCCAGGCCGGTCCGCTCCGCCGCCGACTTGGTCGAGTTGAGCAGAGCGAAGACGAGCAGGGGCGCGCGCCACAGCAGCGGCGCGGCCGATTCCAGGGCGGCGATGGCGGGCGGGACGAGCAGGAAGAAGCTGTAGTCCTTGAAGCGCGGCGCGAGCAACGCGAACGCCGCGGCGCCGAGCAGCACGACTCGCCGGCGCTTCTCCGCGTCGCCGCCGGGTCCCGTCGCGACCCGGCGCGCCGCGACGGCCGTCGCCACGGCCACGAACAGGGACCACGGCAGTATCAAGATGGACGCCATGCGGCTCGCCTGGGGCCGGTTGCCGAGCCCGATCTCGAGCATGTGCTGGAGGAAGCCCCATACCGAGCAGTTGTTGGGCCCGCGCTCGAAGCGCCACGCGGCGAACGGCTCGGAGAGACCGGCGAGGAAGGGCTTGAGCAGGCCGGGATGGAGCGCCTCGTTGAGGCCGAAGAGCAGGGCGAAGGCCGCGCAGCCGAGGAAGAACTCCCGCCACTTGGGCTTGGGCGCGAGCAGGAGCAGTCCGAGAAAAAGCGCGGGCTGGAGCTTGAGCTGGGCCAGCGCCGCGATGAGCAAAGCGAAGGCGAGGTCGCGTCCCGACGCGAAGACGGCGAAGGCCCCCCACAGCGCGAGCTGCTCCAGGGAGCCCGCGTTGCCGGACCGGTACTCCGCGAAGAAGGGCGTGCCGAAAGCCAGCAAGGCGAAGGCGAGGCGGAGCAGGTCCGAGCCCGGGGGCAGGAAGCGCCTCCAGACGAGCAGAAGGCCCGCGAAGCCGAGGATCTTGAACGCGTTCCACAACGGCACGGCGTCGGCCAAGGCGGCCAGCGGACGGTACAGGTCGAAGCCGAGCGGCGGGTACAGGCAGGGGAAGCTCACCCCGTCGACGATCTGTTCCCGCGCGTAGGGGTCCTCTCCCGCCGCCAGGACGTCCGCGCAGGCCAGGCACAGCTTCAGGTCCCACGGCTCGCGTCCCGGCTTGATCAAGAACGCGGCGAGCATGCCGGCGGCGACGAGCGCCCAGCCCCAGCGCGGGACGCCGCGCGGACCCGAGGGCAGGCGGACGGTCACCGCGTCCGAAGCCATTTCAAGGCGGCGGAACGGGTCTTGAGCTCGCCCGCGCGCTGGAGCCGGGCCGACTCGTCGAGGAGCTTATGGAACTCCGGGCCGGGCTCGCGGCCCGCGGCGATGAGGTCGCGGCCCTGCAGGAAGCAGGGCTTGAGCGCGGCCGCCGGAAGCTTGGGGAAGTGGCGGCGCGCCGCCGCGACGGCGAGCGGGTCGGCCTCGCCGCGCGGCGAACGGTCCGAGAACGCCAGCTCCAACGCGGCGTGCAGACGGCCGCGCAGGGCGTGCTCGTGCGGGAAGCGGTCGACGAAGGCCCGGCCGTCCGCCGGGCCCAGCGCCAAGGCCAAGGACGCGAGCCGGCCCTCGACGGTCTTCGGCATCCTCGACGACCACGGCAGGCGCGGGCCGAACAGGTCGAGATAGCCCCAGTCCTTCAGGCGCGCGAACGCGGGCCCCGGGTCCTTCTCGCCGAGCAGGCAGACGAGCTCGTGGAGGAGCCGGTGCGGAGAGAGGCGGTCCGCGTGCGGCCGCGCGGCGCGGGCCTGCGCGACGAGCCCCGGCGCGGGACGGAACCCGAAGCGGGCGGCGAAGCGGGCGGCCCGGAACACGCGCGTGGGGTCGTCCTCGAAGCTGCGCGGGTGGAGGACGCGGACGGTCTTGGACCTCAGGTCGGCCAGGCCGCCGTAGGCGTCGACGACCTCGCACGAGCCGTCGTCGAGGCGCGCGGCCAGCGCGTTGACCGTGAAGTCGCGGCGGAAGAGGTCCTGCTCGATGGGGACGCCGCGCTCCGTCACGTCGGGCAGGGCCGCGGGCGCGGCGTAGGTCTCCGCGCGCGTGGTCGCCACGTCGACGCGGAAGCGGCCCTTCCCGACCACGCGGCGCGTGCCGAAGCGGCCGAAAGGCTCGGGCGCGCCGCCGAGCAGCTCGCGCGCGCGCGCCGCGACGGGGTCCGGCTCGCCGACGACGGCGACGTCGAGGTCGAAGACCGGCCGGCGCAGGAGCCAGTCGCGCACGCAGCCGCCCACCGCGTAGAGAGGGACGCCCTGGGCGCGCGCCGCGTCGGCCAACGGGTCGAGCAGCTTGCGCGCGGGGGCCGGGACGCGGACCTTCACCGGGCCGGGGGCGGGAGCGTCGCGGCGGGGTCGGCCTGGAGGACCTTCAGGTAGTCCCCCCAGGCCGTGAGGCGGTCGTTGGCGGCGAGCAGGTCCTTGATGCCGGCGATGACCGCGTCGCGAGAGGGCGTCTTGCCCTTGTAGGGCAGGACGTTGGGCGCGCCGTGCTCGCGCGCCCAAGCGGGGCTCGCCTTGTACAGCGAGAGGCCGAGGTCGGCGGCGTAATGCTCCATCACGTCGCGCTCCTCGCCGCGGAAATCCTCGAACTCGAGGAGGTCGGCCAGGCCGTGGGGGCCGAAGAACAGGTCGGGCGGGGCCGTCACCGGCAGGTCGCCGCCGAGGGACTCGCGCAGGACGGCGTAATCCTCCTCCATCTTCGAGCGCCACTTGGGCTCGTCGGCCTTGTAGGACTCCGGGAACACGAAGGCGAGGATCTCGAGGGCCGGCTCGTAGTAGATCCAGGTCGCGTCGGGCGCGAAGGCCTTGCCGCAGCCCGGGCACAGGAGCAGGTTCAGCTCCAGCGCCTTGATGGTGTCGCGCAGCTCGGGCGACTTGACCGCGTTGACGAAGCTCCAGACCGGCGTGCCGAACGGCTCGCAGCCGCTCGGACAGCGGGCCTCGATCTCTCCCAGGATGGACATCCCGGGATTATAGCTGAACGAGACTACTCGCGCAGGCGGATGCGGCCGCCCGGCGGCAGCGCCAGAGCGCTCCTCACCCGCGCCGCGGCCTTGCCTTCCGCTTCGAGCGTGGAGAGCTCGGCGGCCGTCTCCGGCTCGCCGAGGAGGAGGCGCAGGACCGCGCCGTCGCCGCGGCCGAGGAAGGAACCGAGCCCGTCCACGACCGCCGTGTTGCGCTCGAGGCGGGCGGCGCCCACGGGCGCGCTCACGCCCACCACCGCGTCGGCCCCGGCCCCCGCCGCGGCCCGCGACGCCTCGCGCGCTCCGCCGCGGACGAACGCCACGACGTGGTC
>CAZTZW010000228.1:0-5155 GCA_964618085.1 uncultured Elusimicrobia bacterium | reverse complement strand
GTCCCGGGAAACGCGAGCAACGGCGCGCCGGCCGTACCCTTCTCGCAGAACTCGGCGGCCGCGTCGGCGGCGGCGGGGCTGAAATGGATGTCGGCGACGATGGGCTGGTCGTAGCCGGCCTTGACCAGCATCTCCTTGACCTTGCCGATGGCCTGCGCGTCGGCGACCGTGGGCGCCGTGATGCGGACGATCTCGCAGCCCGCCTCGATCATCTTCACCGACTGGCGGAACGTCGCCTCCGGGTCCATGGTGTCCGTGGTGGTCATGGACTGCAGCCGGATGGGGTTCTTGCCGCCCACCCCGACCTTGCCGACCATGACCTCGCGGGTCCGGCGGCGGGAGTAGGAGAAGAGGCTGGGGGCGTAGGGGCGGACGAGGGTGGAGAGCATCAGGTAAATTATATCATGTCCCCATGACCGCCCTCCCGCCGACCTTGGGTATACGGCACGTCGCTTTGTTCGTCTCGGATATGGCCAAAGCCGAGGCTTTCTACGTCGGATTGCTGGGGTATCAGGTGGAGTGGCGTCCGGACGCCGACAATCTCTACCTGACCATGAACGGCCACGACAACCTGGCCCTCCACACGGGCAAGGCGGCGGGGGAGACCCGCCTGGACCACTTCGGCATCGTCCTGCGCCGCGCCGAGGACGTGGACGCCTGGTACGAGCACCTGAAAGCCTACGCGGTGAAGGGGCCCAGGACCCACCGGGACGGGGCCCGCTCCTTCTACGTCAAGGACCCGGACGGCAACGGCCTGCAGTTCATCCACCACCCGCCCATAGCGGATAAAGCGTAGTCCTGCTATACTCAATCCGATGATGCGCCCGGCTGCGCTTTCCGCCGTCATCCTGGCCTTCGCGGCCGCGTCCTTCTCCGGCTGCGGGGAGTGCGGCGAAGCCCCGCCGACCAGGGCCCCGGAAGGCAACGCCCAGACCGTGTCCGGCACCAGCCCCGGCGGGAGCAGCGGCGAAGCCATCCCCTTGCCCGGCCGCAACGAGACCTTCGCCAAGCCCAAGGCCGAGACCGGCGCCATCACCGCCGCCTCCGACGTCAAGGGCCGCACGCCCGCCGGCGCTCACGCGGCGTCCACCTCGACGGTCGCCGGGACTCTCGACCCCAAGAAGCTCGCCGCGGTCACCGACGTCGGGCCCGCCGACTTCGATAAGGAAGTCCTCAAGAGCAAGGTCCCCGTCCTCGTCCTCTACGGCACGGCCTCCTGCCGGCCCTGCGCCCAGGTCGAGTTCCAGCTGGGCACCTTGGCCTCGGATTACGCCGGGAAGGTGAAGTTCACGCGCATCGACATCGGCACCTCCGAAGCCCACCAGCTGCTGCCGCCCGGCCTGCGCCGCCTGCCCCTGCCCGCCTTCGCCTTTTATCAGGACGGCTCGCCCCTCAACATCCGCCAAGGCCTGCCCGTCGCGGCCGAGGCGTCCAGCCGCCTCAAGAAGTGGCTGAAGACCGTCATCGACGGCCGAGACGTCCGACTGTAGCCGTCAGCCCACAGGAGACCCTCCATGGAACTCGCCTCTCGCTGGATCCGCCTCGGCGCCGCCCTCATCGACGGCCTCATCGGCGCCGTGCCCTACGCCCTGACCGTGATGGACACCTTGCCCGAGGCCGTGCGCTTCCTCGGCATCGCGGCCCTCCTCGCCTTGGTCGTCTACCAGATCTACTCGGTGGGCACGCGCGGCCAGACCATCGGCAAGCGCCTGCTCGGCATCCGCGTCGTTCTCAAGGACACCGACGTCAACGGCGGCTTCAAGGCCAACGTCCTCAAGCGCGGCCTCATCACCGGCCTGCTCAACTTCATCCCGGGCTTCTTCATCGTGGACAGCCTGTTCATCTTCCGCGAGGACCGGCGCTGCCTGCACGACTTCATCGGCGGGACCTCGGTCATCGTCGGCCAGCCCGCGTAGTATAATGAAGGGGTGCCGTTAGCCCCTTCCTCCTCCGTCGACGAGATCCGCCGCGCCCTGGACGTCCTCGAGCGGCTGGTCAAGGACCCCGCCCTGTCCGCCGAGCTCCCGGACGCGGAGCGCGTGCGCCTCATGGAGGCCGCCGGCCGCCTCTCGCGCCCCGCCAAGCTCGAGCGCAAGAAGATCGCCAAGACCCTGCGCAAGGAGCGCCGCCGCCTCGCCAACGAGGAGGACCGCCTGCTCAAGGCCGGCACCGGGATCCGCTCCGCGCGCCGCGCCGAGGTGTTCACCGCCCCCGACCGCGTCCTGCCGATGCCCGACGGCCCCGCGCCCGAGCTCAAGACGCCCCGCGCCTGCTACGTGTGCAAGGAGGACTTCACCCGCCTCCACCACTTCTACGACTCCATGTGCCCGGAGTGCGCCGACTTCAACTACGCCAAGCGCTACGTGACCGCCGACCTCACGGGCCGCGCGGCCTACATCACCGGCGCGCGCCTGAAGATCGGCTACCAGGCCGCGCTGATGATGCTGCGCGCCGGCGCGCGCGTCATCGTCTCGACGCGCTTCCCGCACGACGCCGCCAAGCGCTTCGCCGCCGAGCCAGAGTTCAAGCAGTGGGGCTCGCGCCTCTCGGTGCACGGCCTGGACCTGCGGCACTCGCCCAGCGTCGAGATCTTCGCGCGCTACCTGTGCCAGACCGAGCCGCGCCTGGACCACCTGCTCAACAACGCCGCCCAGACCGTGCGCCGCCCCGTCGGCTTCTACGCGCACCTGCTGGAGCGCGAGCAGCTCTCCTGGAAGTCCCTCTCGCCGGAAGAGCAGGGCCTCCTCGCCGGCCATTACGAGGTCACGGCCGCCATCGGCCAGGGCGAGCGCGCCGACGTGAAGGCGCTGACCTCCTGGGACGGCGGCGCGGTGGGCCTGGGGCTGTCCCAGTCGGCGATGCTGTCGCAGGTTCGCATGATCTACGACGACAAGGTCAGCGGCCGCGACGTCTTCCCCGCGGGCAAGCTCGACGCCGACCTCCAGCAGGTCGACCTGCGCACCATGAACACCTGGCGGATGACCTTGGCCGACGTGCCCACCCCCGAGCTTCTCGAGGTGCTCCTCATCAACGCCGTCGGGCCCTTCGTGCTCGCCTCCAAGCTCAAGCCCTTGATGACGCGCGACAACACGGGCGAGAAGCACATCGTCAACGTGACCGCGATGGAGGGCATCTTCTCGCGCGGCACCAAGACCGATAAGCATCCGCACACGAACATGGCCAAGGCCGCGCTCAACATGATGACCCTGACCTCCGCGCCGGACTACGCGGTCGACGGCATCTGGATGAACGCGGTCGACACCGGCTGGGTCACCGACGAGGACCCGCTCACCCACTCTTTGCGCAAGCAGGCCGTGCACGACTTCGAGCCGCCGCTGGACGTGGTGGACGGCGCCGCCCGCATCCTCGACCCCATCTATGACGGCCTCAAGACCGGCAAGCACGCCTACGGCAAGTTCTTCAAGGACTACAAGGTCTCCACATGGTGAAATGGATCGCGTTCACGCTGTACCCCGTGAAGGACATGCCCCGCGCCCGGAAGTTCTACGAGGGGGGGCTGGGCCTGACGATGACCAAGGACTATAAGGGGGAGTGGGTGGAGTACCACCTGGAGAACGGCGCGTTCGCGTTGGCCTCCAACCCCGAGGTCGGCACGCCGTCGGCCGATAAAGGCGGGAGCATCGCCTTCGAGGTCGCGGACGTGGACGCCGCCGTCCCCAAGCTCGTCGCCGCGGGCGCCAAGCTCCTCGTCCCCGCCTTCGACTCGCCCGTCTGCCGCATGGCCGTCCTCGCCGACACCGAGGGCAACGGCCTGATGGTCCACGCCAAGAAAGCGGCTTAACGCCGGCGCAGGCGGATGGCTGGGTGCTTGATGAGCCCGACCCAGTAGAGGAACGGCGCCAGCGTGTGGAACATGGCGCTCAGGCCCTTGGTGGCCAGCCGCCAGACGATGCCCGCCGTCACGAAAGCGGCCAGCGACATCCCCAGCCAGCTGTCGGAGAGGGCCTTCATCACGCCGAGCGACTCGACGAGATGGGGGGAGGAGACGAGCTCGGGGACCACGGAGAAGACGACGTAGGCGAACAGGCCGCACGCGAAGCCGACCTTGGCGTACTCGTCGATCTCGTCGTGCTTGGCGTCGTAGAACGAGGCGCTCAGGGCCACGTAGAGCATGACGAAGCCGCACGCCTTGCGCCACCATAGGTCCGCGGCCGGCGCGCCGTGGGCCGCCGAGACGATGAGCACGGCGGCGAAGAGCACGGCCAGCGCGATGTTGCACAGCGTGGCCAGCGCGCCCCACAACGGCTCCCAGAACAGCTCGGCGAACAGGTGCACGACGAGGCCGAAGGCCCGCGCGATGATCCAGAAGCCGGCGTTGATGCTGCCGAGCCACACGAACGTCTTGGCGATATCCTCCACCGGGGCCTCAATTATAATTCCTAACGTCCCTACAGCTCAACGGCTAGAGCCCGCGCCGTCGAGGCCGCCGGTACGGCGGCGGCCTCGCTTTCCTCGATACTTAGAAGGCGCTGGGCATTGCTCTGTTATAATCCTAGCGACGTCCCTATAGCTCAACGGCTAGAGCCCGCGCCTTCTAAGCGTGAGATCCAGGTTCGATTCCTGGTGGGGACACGATTTTTGTAGCATGGGCGCATGAGAACCCTTCTGGCCCTCCTGCTCGCCGCCACCGCGCCCGCTTTCGCCCTCGAGGAGGCCGCGCTGCGCAAGAACGCGGACCTCCTGCTCGTGCTCTCCGACGAGGATTTCGCGGACGTCGCCAAGGCCGCCTCCGCCGACGGCAAGCCCAAGGCGTGGACCTCGCGCGGGCGCACCGAGGTGGCCGGGCTCATGTACCGCCGCCTGGGGATGATGCGCCGCCAGGCCGCCGGACCGACCAAGGCGAGCGCGGACGCCGCCGCCGCCTCGCCGGACGCCTCCCTGCTCACCGATACCGGCTGGCTCAGCGACATGAGCGGCTACCTCAGCCAGAGCCTGAACCAGCGCTTCCAGACGCCCCTCAACCTTCCCGCCGTCGCGGCCGTGCGCGGCGGGCGCAAACTGTCCACCGAGACCGACAAGGCCGTCACGAAGGCCCTGGCCGCCGCCGACGCCGCGACGGACCCGCTGGCCGCCGCCGCCGCTTACGACCAGGCCGCCGACATCCTGACGGCCTCGGCCAAGGCGCCCGCCGCCT
>CAZTZW010000227.1:4820-5159 GCA_964618085.1 uncultured Elusimicrobia bacterium | reverse complement strand
GAGCCCACCACGGGCCTCGACCCCCAGGCGCGGCGCAACTTCTGGGACCTGGTCCGCCTCATCCGCTCCCGCGGGAAGACCGTCGTGCTCACCACCCACTACATGGAAGAGGCCTACGAGCTGTGCGACGAGGTCGCCATCGTGGACCGCGGGCGCATCATCGCGCAGGGCCAGCCCGACGTCCTCCTTAAAAAGCACTTCGACGGCGTGACCATCGAGGCCGGGTTGCAGAACGTCAAAGCGTTCGGCATGGGGAACCGAAAGACGGATGAGATCGAACCCGAAGCCTGGATCAATGGGGTCGGCCAGCGCGTCGAGCTTTTCCCGGAACAGCCTGAG
>CAZTZW010000227.1:0-4810 GCA_964618085.1 uncultured Elusimicrobia bacterium | reverse complement strand
TAAAAAGCACTTCGACGGCGTGACCATCGAGCTGCCCAAGGAGGACTTCAAGGCCGGGGCGGACCTGCCGGGCGAGCGCCGCGAGCGCGGCGGCATCGTCGAGGTCATGACCGCGGACGTGGACGGGGCGCTGGCGGCTTTGCGCGCGGGCGGCTCGCGCCTGGCGCACCTGCGCGTGCGGCCGCGCACGCTCGAGGACCTGTTCCTCGCGCTGACCGGGCGGGAGCTGCGCGAATGATCCGCCTGCGCCGCTTCTGGGCCGTGTTCGTCGCGCGCAACAAGGAGTTCCTGCGCGACCGCGGCGCCTTGGGCTGGAACCTGCTCTTCCCGTTCTTCGTGGTGTTCGGCATGGCTTTCGCCTTCTCGGGCCGCGGCCAGGACGTGTTCACCGTGGGCGTCGCCGGCGACCCGGCGGCGCTGGCGCCCGGCTTCGCGGCGACCCGCCACGTGAAGTTCGTGACCTTCGAGACCGTCGAGGACGCCCTGAACAAGCTGCGGCACCACCAGGTGGACCTCGTCGTGCGCCCGGGCGCCGACGCCGAGTACTGGCTCAACGATTCCTCGCCCAAGGGCTACCTCGCCGAGCGCGTCATGCTCGGAGCGAACGCGGGAGCCCTGCCGCCGAAGCGCGGCGTGGTCGAAGGCCGCCCCATCCGCTACGTGGACTGGCTGGTCTCGGGTCTGCTCGCCATGAACATGATGTTCTCGGCGCTGTTCGGCGTGGGCTACGTCATCGTGCGCTACCGCAAGACCGGCGTGCTCAAGCGCCTGCGCGCGACGCCCTTGGCCGCGGTCGAGTTCCTCGCGGCCCAGGTGGCCTCGCGCCTGGTCCTGCTGATGGCGGTGTTCGCCGTCGTCTACCACGGCGCGGACTTCTTCCTCCATTTCCAGCGCCTGGGCTCGCTGTTCGACCTTTACCTCATCTTCCTGCTCGGCTCGACCTGCCTCATCTCGCTGGGCCTGCTCGTGGCCGCGCGCGCCGACAGCGAGGAACTGGCGGGGGGAGCGCTCAACCTGCTGTCTTGGCCCATGATGTTCCTCTCGGGCGTGTGGTTCTCCCTCGAAGGCGCCCCGCCGGCCTTGAGAGCCGTGGCCCACGCCTTCCCGCTCACCTACGTCATCGAAGCCTCCCGCGCCGTCATGACCGAAGGCGCCACCTTGGCCATGGTCGCCCCGCAGTTGTCCACCTTGGCCGGCATGACGTTCTCCTTCCTGCTCCTCGCCGCCTACTGGTTCCGCTGGGAATGACAAAGGGGACAGGCACCTAGGTCAACTTGACCCAGGTGCCTGTCCCCTTTGTCAACGAGACGCGCGGATGCGGGCGGTGCGGGCGAGTTCTTCGAGGCGGGAGAGGGCGGCCTGCTCGTTGGTGAGGGCGGCGACGTCGAGGGCGCCGCGCCAGGGGACCCAGGAAAGGGCGGCGCGGGAGGCGTGGCTGGCTTCGCGGGCGGCGTAGAGCTTGGCGATGACGGCGTCGAGGGCCTCGAGGCGGCCTTCGGGCGAGGCGGCGGCGCGCAGGCGCGCGGAGGCCGGGTCGAGGCGGACCTCCAGGCCGAAGCGGGCCGGGAGGGGCACGGTGTCCTCGGGCGAGCCCGCGAGCTCGGTGAAGGCGGTGAGCGCGACGCCGCCCTCCTTGGACGCGTAGGGCAGGACGGCGAAATCCACGCGCTCCTCCTCGCGCGTGCGGCCGCAGACCTCGTCGCCGTGGCGCACGCACAGGTCGCGGCCGCCCAGCATGTCGAGGAACAGTCGGGTCTCGGGGTCGTCGGAGGACGCGCCCAGGTCGCCCAGCACGACGTAGGGCGCCGAGGACGACTGGACCCGGACGAACTCGGCGATGGCCGCGAGTTGGCCGTAGCGCCGCGCCTCGGCGGCGCCCAGGCCGGGCTCGGCGCGCACCGAGAACAGCACATAGGGCCCCGACGGGGACTTCACGCGCGCGGCGAGGGCGCCGTAGCCGTCGCCCAAGGAGAGGGTTTGCGTGCCCTCCAGGGGCAGACGCGTGGTGAGAGCCAGCCCCGTGGCGGCGTCGAAGGCGATGCCGGCGTGGCCGGCCCCGGCTGCCAGCGCCTCGGCGTCGTCGCGCCGCCACAGCTCCTGGAAGGCGGCGGCGTCGGGCTTGGCCGCGGCGAGGCGCTCGACGATGGCCTGGCGCCGGGTGGGCCAGCCCTGATGGACGCGGCGCGGGCCGGAGACGTTGAGGGTGAGGAGGACGAGGGCGGCGGCTTTGATCATGCGGGGACGATCTTCCCGAGGACGCGCGCGCCGCGGGCGCCGGTCGCCGCGGGGAGGTGGTTGGTCTTCCCGCTCAAGGCTCGCGCCGCGAGCCACGCGAAGCACGCCGCTTCCTTCGCCATGACGGGGACGCCGTGCGCGGCGCTGGTCGTCACGCGCGCGGGCGAGAGCAGGGCCTTCAGCCGGCGCATCAGGTGCGCGTTGAGCGCGCCGCCGCCGGAGACGACGACCTCTGAGACCGCGGCCGGCGCGTGCTCGACGACGCCGAGCCAGACGGAGACGGCCGTGAACTCGGCCAAGGTCGCCAGGACGTCCGGCAGGTTCTTCCCCGTCGGGCGCGGGAACTCCCTCGCGAGGAAGGCGGGGCCGAAGGTGGTGCGATCGAGGGACTTGGGCGCGCCGCGGCGCAGGTAAGGGTGCTTCAGGAGGCGGCGAAGGCGCGCCGCGTCGACGCGGCCGGAGGCGGCGAGGCGCCCGCCGGCGTCGTACTCGCGCCGTCCGCCCGTGGCGCGGCGCACGGCCTCGTCCATCAGCGCGTTGCCCGGCCCGGTGTCGAAGGCGGCGTGCAGGCGCCCGCCGCCGAGCAAGGAGACGTTGGCGATGCCGCCCACGTTGAGCGCGGCCTTCAGCGGGCCGCGGCCCCAGAGGAACAGGTCGAAGGCGGGGACCAGCGGCGCGCCCTGCCCGCCCGCGGCCACGTCGCGCGGGCGGAAGTCGGCGACCGTGACGACGCCGGTGCGCTCGGCGATGACGGCGGGCTCGGCTATCTGGAGGGTGTTGGCGGGGACGGCGTCGGGGCCGTGCCACACGGTCTGGCCGTGAGAGCCGATGACCGCCGGGCGCGCGCCGCGCGAGATCCTGAGCGCGGCGTCGGCGAAGGCCTCGCCCAGGGCGAAGTTCAGCCGGGAGAGCTCGGGCACCGATAGCGCGGGGCCGGCGAGCACGGCCTTGCGCAGCGCGGCGCCGTACGGGAAGGTGCGATGGCGCAGGACGCGCACGCCGGAAGCGCTCAGGTCGACGAGCGCGGCGGTGACCCCGTCGGCCGACGTGCCCGACATCAGGCCGACGGCCCGCATGGTCCTAGGAGCGGGCCAGCTCGCGCTGGCGCTCCTCGGCGATGGCGCGCACGACCTCGGCCAGGGCCGGGTTGAGCTTCAGCATGCGCGAGAAGTCGTCGGCCTGGAGCGCGAAGAGGCGCGTGGGCTTGGTCGTGGTGACGGTGGCCGAGCGCGGCTGGCGGAAGAGCAGGGACATCTCGCCGAAGAACTCGCCGGGGATGAGGCGGCCGACGGGCTCCTTCCAGCCGGTCTTGGTGACCTCCACGCCGCCCTCGTAGATGATGTAGAAGGCGTCGCCGGCCTCGCCCTCGACGCAGACCGGGACGCCGGCGTTGTAGCGCGCGAGCGTCATGTGGGGGATGATCTCCTCGAGGTGGGCGGGCTCGAGCTCGGCGACGAAGCCGAGGTTCTCGTGGCCGTCCATGAGCCAGCGGCGCTCCGTCTCTCCGATCTTCTCCAGGGTCGCGTATTCGCTCATCGAGGGTCTCCGGGGTCCGGTTTCGCGTAATATAGCATGGTTCACCCGACGAGGGAACGCAGGGCTTCGTCGAGGCTCGGATGACGGAACCGGTAGTCCGCGCGCTCCAGCGCGCGGGGCGCGGCGCGCGCGCCGCCCAGCAGCATCCCGGCCATCTCGCCCAGCGCCAGGCGCAGGACGAAGGCCGGGGCGGGGATGACGGCGGGGCGATGGAGGGCGCGGCCGAGCGCGCGCGTGAAGGCCGCGTTGTCGGCGGGCTCGGGCGCCGTCACGTTGACCGCGCCGGACAGCGACGGCGTGTCGAGGGCGAAGAGCACGGCGCCCACGGCGTCGTCGAGGTGGACCCAGGGGAAGGGCTGGTCGCCCGAGCCCAGCGGCCCGCCCAGGCCGAGCTTGAAGGGGAGGAGCATCTTGGCCAGGGCCCCGCCGCCGCGGCCGAGGACCACGCCGAAGCGCGTGAGGACGACGCGCGCGCCCGTCTTCTCCGCCGCGCGCGCTTCTCGCTCCCACTGGGCGCACAGCGCGGCGAGGAAGTCCGCGCCCGGGGCGGAGTCCTCGGGGTTGTCGCCGGCCGGGGCGACGCCGTAGTAGCCCACGGCCGAGGCGCTGACGAAGGTCTTGGGGCCCCGCACGGCGGCCAGCGCGCGCGTGACGTCGACGCGGGAGCGGATGAGGGCGAGCTTGCGCTCCGGCGTCCAGCGTCCGCCGGCCACGCTCTCGCCCGCGAGGTTGACGACGGCGTCGGCGCTCTCGACCGCCTTCGTCCACGGGCCGGGCGTCCTGCCGTCCCAGGCCAGGGCCTCGACGCCCGGGCGGACCTTGGCGGGGTCGCGCGCGAGGACGACGACGGAGTCGCCGCGCGACCGGAGCGCGTCGGTCAAAGCGGTGCCGATGAAGCCGGTGGCGCCGGCGATGACGATCTTCATGCCCTTATTATGGAACTTTCGGGAGGCCTCGGTCGTATGGAGGGTGTGAGGCTCCTGCGACGCCCGCTGTTCGGTCTCCTGCTGGCCGCCGCCGCGTGCGCGTGGGGCGCGCG
>CAZTZW010000226.1:0-5189 GCA_964618085.1 uncultured Elusimicrobia bacterium | reverse complement strand
GAGACCACGCCCTTGAACTCGGGGTCGGCGGTCATCTTCTTCAGCTCGCCGAGCACGCTCTCTTCCGAGCGCGACTGGATGGTGCGTCCCTGGTGCGCGGTGATGGAGCAGAACGTGCAGCCGCCGAAGCAGCCGCGCATGATGGTGACCGAGTCCTTGATCATCTCCCAGGCCGGGATGGGCTCGCGGTAGCGCGGGTGGGGGCGCCGCGTGAAGGGCAGCCCGTAGTAGTAGTCCATGCGCTCCTGGCTCACCGGGAGCTGGGGCGGGGTCACCACGACCGTGCGCGCGCCGTGCTTCTGGACCAGGCCTTTGGCGTTGAACGGGCTGGTTTCCCTGTGAGCCAGGCGGGCCATCGTCAGGAAATGGTCCTTGGACGCCTTCACGTCCTCGAAGCTGGGCAACTCGACCCAGTCGGCGCCCGCGGGCGCGGGTTCCGAGGCGCCGAGGTAGTAGGCCACGCCGCGCAGGTCGCGGCACTCTTTGAGCATCTTCCCGGCCTGCAGGCGACGCGCGAGCTCGACGATGGTCTCCTCGCCCATGCCGTAGGCGAGCAGATCCGCTTTTGTATCTTGCAGGATGGAGGGCCGCACCGTCTCCGACCAATAGTCGAAATGGGCGAGCCGGCGCAGCGACGCCTCGACCCCTCCGATGACGACGGGCACGCCCGGGTACGCCTCCCGGGCCCGTTGGCTGTATGGGATCGTCGCGCGGTCGGGCCGCAAGCCGATCTTGCCGCCCGGCGAGTAGGCGTCGTCGTTGCGCACCTTCTTGTTGGCCGTGTAGTGGTTGATCATCGAGTCCATGTTCCCCGCCGAGATGGCGTAGAACAGGCGCGGACGGCCGAAGGTCCGCCACGGCTCGGCGGAGCGCCAGTCGGGCTGGCACAGCAGCGCGACGCGGAAGCCCGCGTCCTCGAGGACGCGGCCGAGCATCGCGGCGGCGAAGGAGGAGTGGTCGATGTACGCGTCGCCGGAGACGAAGACGACGTCGACGGCGTCCCAGCCGCGCGCCGCGATCTCGGCGGGCGTGGTGGGGAGGAAGCGCTTCTCCGTCGGAGGGATGGGGGAGGGCACGACCCGTCTATTATCGCATTTCCCGCCCCGCCCCTGGCGGAACCGCCGCTCCCGACGCATACTGAGGCCATGGCGCGCCTCCTCGCCCTCCTCTGCCTGCTCCTGCCCGCCGGCGCGCGGGCCGACTCCCGCGCCGAGCTGGAGGCCGCGTCGCGGCGCTTCGGCGTCGCGGCGGTCGAGACGGCCGCGAAGGCCCCGGCCGGCGTGCCCGCGTCCTCCGGCGAGCCCGGGCTGTACTTCCGGCGCGTCAAAGTCACGCCGGACCGCTGGCTGGAGCATCGCGCGGCCCTCGACGAGCTCACCGAGCGCTTCCTCGCGGAGGTCGTCCCCCCCTTCGTCCTGCCCGCGGGACGCGTCATCGTCACCGGCACGGACGACCTGGCCTACGGCCACGACCGCGGCGGCCGCCTGGTCGTGGAGCTGACCCCGGAAGAGCGCCGAAACCTCGTCGCTCCTTTCACCGTGCGCCAGCCGCACGAGGCGCTGGACGTCGGCTCGCGCGTGAGCGCGGACGGCGGGCGGACGCTGGAGACCCTGCGCGACGCCGTGGTGCATCCCATCCACCCCCGCGGCGCGATGGAGAAGCGCCACGACGGACTGTACGCGGCCCAGCGCGTGAGGCTCGAGCAGGGTCCCTACCTGCTCGTGCTCGACGTCATCTACGCCCACGTCGCCCCGGCGGCGGGACGCCTCGGGACCGACAGGCCCGTGGGGCGGCTCCACGGCAACGACCGCTGGGACGTCTCGGACCCGGCGCTGGCGGCGAAGCTGCCCTACAAGGGCAACCACCTGCACCTGCTCATCCGCGGCGTCAACGACCTCGAGAAGCGCCACTACGCGGAGCTGTCGCGTCCGGGGCGCCGCGACCCCGCGCTGACGGCCTACGTGGACTACCGCGCGGATTTCTACAACCGGCGGCTGCTGCCCAAGGTGACGGGCGGACGCTGACGGGCCCCGGGGGCGGCTAGGACAGCGCCTTGAGCAGGCGGCCGCGGAAGGACTTCGTCATGAACAGCAGGACCGTGCAGTCCGAGGACAACGTGTCCGAGGACATGTGCACGTAGCTCATGACGGCGTAGTTCTCGCCCGCCGCGCGCAGCTCGGTCAGGGAGAGGTCCAGGAGATCGGTCTTGCGGCCCACGACCATCTGCGGAGCGCTGAGAAGGAACGCGTCGTTGCAGGCGTCCGCCATGGAGTTGGCCACGGTATGGATGACCACGTTGGCGATCTCCGAGACGCAGTCCTGCTCCTTGGGCAGGCGGAAGCCCGGGCGCAGAGCGTTCTCGCCGAGGAAGGCCTTGGCCAGGTCGAGCGAGCGCTCCTTGGGCAGGAGCATGCAGAAGACGGCCCCGGGCACGGTGAGGATGGCGCCGTAGTGCTCGGCCTCCTCCCCCGCCATGCGCGAGCGGACCTTGTCCACCCCGGACGCGTCGATGGACACGCTCTGCGTGGTCCAGCTGGTGCGCGAGATCTTCGCCAGGGCGTCCGCGCTCAGCGAGACGCCCTGCTCGATGATTCGCAGCAGCTCCTTCTCGGGACCGTCGTCGGTCACTTCAAGGCCCCCGCGATGGCGGCCGCGAGCTCCTGGTCCTGGATGGGCTTGGCGACGAAGCCCTTGGCGCCCGCCGCCGTCAGGCGCTCGCGCAGCTTGGCCTGCGAGTTGCCGGAGATGACGATGACGCGGGCGTTCGCGTCGGCCTTGCGCAGGGCCGCAAGGACGGTGGACCCGTCTCCGTCCCCGCTCGGACTCAGCGACAGGTCCAAAGTGACCAGGTCGGGCTTGAGCTCGGCGTAAGCCTTCAAGGCGGCGTCCGCATCGGCCGCTTCCCCCACTACCTGATGGCCGAGTTCCTCGAGCAGACCGGAGAGGATGAGACGCACGGCGGCGTTGTCGTCCACGATGAGGATGCGTTTAGGGTCGGCCATGACGCGGTAGTGTAGCCTCCTTATAGGCCGCCGACAAGGGGGGCCTCTAGGCGACCAGCGCTTCGGCTTCCAATGTGATGGCGTCCAGGGAGCGCTTGAGCTCCCCCGCCTTGAGGAGCAGGTCGTCGTCCGGACCGACGTCGATGGGCTCGCCGTAGACCACGACCGCGCGACCGAACGGCAGCGGGAGGTGGAAGCGGTCCCAGGACTTGGAGAAGACCAGGCGGTTGGACTGAGCGCTCGAGATGGGCAGGATGGGCACGCCGAGCTTGCGGGCGAGATACATGACGCCTTCCTTGATCTCCCGCTGCGGCCCCTTGGGACCGTCGGGCGTGATGCCCAGGTCGAGGCCCGATTTGAGCGCCTTGAGCATGCCTCGCACCGCGTCGGAGGCCCCCCGCGTGGAGGAGCCGCGGATGGATGACACGCCGCAGCACAACCGTATGGTCTCGGCGATCATCTCCCCGTCGACGGAACGGCTGATGAGGATGGAGACGTTGTCGCCGCGATGGGAGACGGTGAAGAAGACCTGGCGCTGGTGCCAGAACGCGTAGATGAAGCGCTTGTCGGCGGAGCGCAGCCGGTCGCGGATGCCGCCGCGCACGGTGGTGAGGCTCGTCGTCAGCTTGATGAAGGTCGAGAAGACGTAGCCCAGGTAGGGCACGAGGAGGCGGACGAGAGGCATCCGTCAGGGTACCATTTAGGATGTAAGCTCCGAGTGACCAAGCGCATAGAGAGGGCGGACGCGGGGCCCGACGTGAAAGGTCCAGGGCGTCCGGAGAAAACCGATGACCCGCTTGGAAGCCGCCGCCGGAATCGCCGTGCTCAGCCTCTTCGCCGGAGGCGTGGGCCACAAGTACGTTCAGCTCAAGACGCTGGCCGCGACGCCCGACCCGGAGCGCGAGGTCCGCATCGCCGACGAGCGCCGTCCCATCCCGAGCGTCGACGGGGTCGTGCACGCGTATCTCCTGCGCACGGACGAGACCGCGGAGGACGGCAAGCTCGCCGCCCTGGGGGAGATGCTCACGGCCCTCGACTCGCCCGACCTGGCCATGGCGCCCGTGGACGGCGAGGTCGGGGAGCGGCTCGCCAAGGCCGTCATCGGCGCGCTCGGCGTCTCGACCGATGAGTCCCCCGAGGGTCTCGAGCTGCGCCGCCGCGGCGTCGCCGCGGTCGTCGGGCGCACCTCCGCTCCGGAGAGCAAGGAGTACGCGCTCAAGATCCTCGGCGAAGGCCCTCGCGTCCTGCGCGACGAGGTCCTGCGCCAGATCGGCCGCGCCGGCGGCGTGCGCGGCCCGGAGCTCTACGAGAAGGTCCGCGAGCTCCAGGCGGCCGGCAGCGTCCCGGAGCATCTCCTGCCCGGCGCCCTGCGCCGCTCCGGCGGCGTCAAGGCCAAGCAGCCTCTCCTGGAGCTGATGGCCGGCACGGACAGCAAGAAGCTCGTCTCCGGCTGCGCCGTCGCGCTCCAGGATTACCGCGACCCGGAGCTCGTGGGGCCGGTACTCGAGCGCCTGGAGCAGTTGGGCATGCTCGATGAGAGCGTGAAGATGCCCTGGCTGAGCGCTCCCCTGCTGTCCTCGCACCTGGAGACCGCCGACGGCGCCCGCCTGCGCCGCGGCATGCTGGCCCTGCGCGCCCGTCCGGCGCTGACGAAGTCCATGCCCGCCCGCCTGGAGCGGGGGCTCGCGAGCCCCGACGCGGAGACGCGCCGGGTCGCGGTCCAGGCCGTGAAGAAGGCCGTCTCCGCCAAGACGCTTGACGCCGCCGCGGGAGAGTCGATGCTGGCCGGCAAGGTCGAGAACGAGACCGAGCCGGTGCTGAAAGCCGAGCTGACCGGCAGCCTCGAGCACATCCGCGGCCTGAAGGTCTCCGAGACCGGCGTGCAGTGAGCCGTCAGGACTCGTTCAGGGCCCTCCCGCCTCGGCGGGAGGGCCCTCTTGTTAACGAAGGGGCCAGGCACCAAGTTAACTTTTCGAAAAGTTAATTCGGTGCCTGGCCCCTTTGTTAACTTTTAGCGGAAAAGGGAGCGGAACTCTTCGGTCCAGATGGCGGACCGGACCAGGGCGCTCTGCAGGGCGATGCCGGCGCGGCCGCGCAGGGAGCGCGCGCGGTCCACGGTGAAGGCCGGACCCTCGCCGGGGGCGCGCGACAGCTCCTCGTAGAGCTGGGGACTGCGGGTGACGATGA
>CAZTZW010000225.1:0-5223 GCA_964618085.1 uncultured Elusimicrobia bacterium | reverse complement strand
GAGAGCTGGTCGACCATGGCGTTGATGGTGTTCTTCAGGCGCAGGATTTCGCCGCGCACGTCGACGGTGATCTTCTTGGAGAGGTCGCCCTTGGCGACGGCCGTGGTGACCTCGGCGATGTCGCGCACCTGGTTGGTGAGGTTGTTGGCCATGGTGTTGACGTTGTCGGTGAGGTCCTTCCAGGTACCCGACACGCCCTTCACTTGAGCTTGGCCGCCGAGCTTGCCCTCGGTGCCGACCTCGCGGGCGACGCGGGTGACCTCCGAGGCGAAGGAGCCGAGCTGGTCGACCATGGTGTTCACGGTCTGGGCGGTGCGCAGGAACTCGCCCTTCATCGGGCGCCCGTCGATCTCGAGGGAGATCTTCTGGGTCAGGTCGCCCTTGGCCACGGCGCCGATGACCCGCGAGACCTCGGTGGTCGGCCGGACGAGGTCGGCGATGAGGGTGTTCAGGCTGTTCACGCAGGAGGCCCAGGAGCCGCGCACGGGGCCGAGGTCGGCGCGCTGGCGGATCTGGCCCTCTTTACCGACCGATTCGCTGATCTTCTGCAGCTGCAGGACCAGGCGCCGGTTCAGGCGGAAGATGGCCTCGATCTCGGCCGAGACCGCGCGGTCCTCGGGGTCGGTGGGCTCCGGCGGCGCGACCGCGAAGTCGCCGGCGCGGAAGGCGCGCAGCACGGCGACGAGCTGCTTGCGGTACGGCTTAGCCGGGCGGCGCGGTTTGTGCACGCCGCCAGTATGCGCACCGCTGAAGCCGTTTTCAACGACGGGGAAGTCAGGCGCGTCAGCCGGGAACGGAAGTTTCCTTTTTCTTAACCGGCGCGCGCGTCAGACGATGAGCTGGTAGCCCTTGCGGGTCGTGCTCAGGCGGTGCCCCTCGGGGCCGAGGTCCTCGCGCAGGCGCGAGACGGTCTTCTCGAGGTCGTTCTTGGTGCCTTCTCGTCCCCATATCTTCGCGACTAGGTCCTGCCAGGACATCTCGCCGTCGCACTGGATGAGCTGGAAGAGCACCTCGAAGCGCTTGGGCGGGAGGTTGGCGATCATGTGCCCGTCCACCCAGACGGAGCGGCTCTCCGGGACGATGCGGAAGGCTCCGCGCTTCCACAGCGCGAAGGCGGGCTTGGTGCGCGAGTCGCCGAGGAGGCGTTTGATGGTCTTGACCAATTCCGGCATCTGCAGCGGCTTGCGCATGTACTCGACGGCGCCGAGCGCCAGCATCCCGCTCTCCATGAAGTTCGCGTCGGCCGCGTAGGCGGTCAGCACGATGATGGGGATGTCGCGGGTGGCCTTCTTCTGCTTGAGCAGCTTCACGACCTCGACGCCGTTGAGCCCGGGCAGCATCATGTCGAGTAGGATGAGGTCGGGGTTCAGCGACAAGGCCTTCTCATGCCCCTCCGGGCCCGTGAAGGCGTAATGGACCTCGAAGCCCTGGTTGCGCAGGGCATAGGAGACGAGATGCTGGAGGTCCGGATCGTCCTCGATGCTCAGGATGCGGGGCATGGGTCCCGGAACCTATCAAAATCCGCTCAGCTGTGCACGCGCGCGGCCCTCAGTTCCAGGAGCTCGCGGACCTTCTGCAGGAGGCGCGGCCTCTCCACGGGCTTGGTGAGGTAGGCGTCGGCGCCGGCCTCCAGGCCCATCAAGAATCCCTCGTCGGATTGGAGCCCGGTCAGCAGCAGGACCGGCACCTCGCCGTAACGCGGGTCGGACCGCAGCGTCTCGCACAGACGGAAGCCGTTGATGCCCGGCATCCTCACGTCCGAGATGATGAGGTCCGGGACGACCGCGTCCGGGTCGCTCTCCAGAAGGTCCTCGGCGTCGAGGAAGCTCATGGTGTCGTAGCGCGGGGCCAGCCAGCGGCGCAGGATGGCCCGGTAATCCCCTTCGTCCTCCACGAGCGCGATGCGCGCGCGCGGCTCAGCTTGCTTGTTCATGACGCTCACCTCCGGCGCCGCGGGCGGCCGCTCGCGGCGTATCCAACGTCTCCAGCGCCCCTAGGAGGTCGGCGTCCTCGAAGGGCTTCAAGAGGAGGCGGGCGACCCCTTCGGAACGGGCCCGGCGCTCCAGATCGTCCGAGAGCCAGGCCGTCATCATGACGATGGCGACGCCGCGCGTGCGCGGGTCGGCGCGCAGGCGGCGGCACAGCTGCCAGCCGTCCATCGCGGGCATGGAGATGTCGATGAGCGCCGCGTCCGGCTGGACGACGCGGGCCTTGTAGAGCCCGTCTTCTCCGTCGAAAGCCGTGCTGACCTCGTAGCGCCCGCCGGCGGCGAGGCGCCGCGCGATAGGGTCGACGAGGTCGCGCTCGTCGTCCACGATGAGGACCTTCTTACGGATGAGGTTCGCCATGGGGCGCCTCCTCGGCCGCGGCGGCCGTCGCCGCCGGCGTCACGGGCGGCAGAGTGATGTGGAAGGCGGCGCCGCCGCCGGGAGCGGTGTCCACCCAGATGCGTCCGCCGTTGAGCGTCATGATCTCGCGCGAGATGGCCAGGCCGAGCCCGGTGCCTTTGTAGCCCGCGCCTCCTTTGGGACGGTCGAGCTGGACGAACTTGTCGAAGATGTCGGCGCGCTTGGCGGCGGGCACTCCGGGGCCGTCGTCCTGGATGCAGACCTCGACCCCGTCGGGCGACGGCGTGGCGCGGATGAAGATGCGCGAGCGCGTGAAGCGCAGCGCGTTGTCTAGCAGGTTGCCCAGGACCTGGGCGATCATATCCTCGTCCACTTGGACCGTGGGCAGGGCCGAGGGAAGGTCGTAGAGGAAGACGATGGGCTTGCCCGCGTTGGCCATGCGCACGCCCTCGCAGATCTCCCGGACGAGCTCGAGCGGCTCGACGGGCCGGCGGTTGACCCGCGACTGCCGGGACTCCAGGCGCGTCAGGTCCAGGAAGTTGTTGAGCAGCCGGGTGAGTCGGAGGATGTGGCGGTCGGCGGAGCCGACCAGCTCGGCCTGGTCGGCCGTCAGCGGCCCCGCGAGCCGGTCGCGCAAAGTGCCGACGACGGCCTTGACCACGCTCAGCGGCGTGCGCAGTTCGTGCGCCACCGTGCTGAGCAGCTGGTCCTTCATCTGGTCCATGCGGCGGCGCTCCCGGACCTCGGCGCGGACCTGCTCGAGCTTCTTGAGCTCGGTCATGTCGCGGATGGACGCGAGCCAGGCCGGACCGCCCTTCCATTCGATCTCGGCGGTGCGGACCTCGGCGAAGGATTCGCCGCCGTCGGCGCCGGCGAGCTTGAGCTCGGTGGCGCGTCCCGGCGTCAGCGGGTGCGGGAAGAGGCGGCCGACCAGCTCCGCCTGGGGCTTGCTCAGCAGGGCCGAGGCGGCGGCGTTGGCGTAGCGGACCATGCGGTCGCGGTCCACGATGAGCATGCCGTCGGGCGAGCCGTCGATGAGGGTCTCCATCTGGCGGTACAGGCGGTTGCGGCCCAGGGCGAAGCCGATGGTGTGGCGCAGGCGCCGCGCGTCCACCTTGTCCTTGCGCAAGAAGTCCTGCGCCCCGAGCGCGATGGCCTGGAGGCCCGTGTCGTCCTGCTCCAGGTTGGTGAGCACGACGACGGGCGTGTTGGGCGAGCGCCCGCGCACGCTGCCCAAGGTCTCGAGGCCGCGGCTGTCGGGGAGCATGAGGTCGAGCAGGACGATGTCGTACTCCTGGCGGGCGAGCAGGTCGAGGCCCGCCGCGAGGCTGACGGCGCTCTCCAGCTCGTAGGTCAGCGAGTCGCCGCACGCCTCGTTGACGTACATGTTCATGAGCATGGTGTAGTCCGGGTCGTCTTCGATGAGCAGGACCTTGACGCGCTGTTCCATGGCGTTCCTCCCGGTGCTCATGACAAAGCTCCTTCGGGCTGGGCGGCGGCGGCCGCGTCGCGGGTCGAGCAGGGAAGCACGACGCGGAACCGCGCTCCCCGGCCGGGAGCGCTGTCCGCCGAGATCGTCCCGCCATGGCGCTCCGCGATCTTCTGGCAGATGGCCAGGCCCATCCCGGTGCCCGCGTAGTCTTTGCGGCTGTGAAGGCGTTGGAAAGGCTGGAAGAGGCGCTCGGCGTAGCGCATGTCGAACCCCGCTCCGTCGTCCTCGACGCAGAGCTCGCACTTCCCGTCTCCGAGGGCGCGGCCGTGGACCCGCACGGTGGAAGGCTCCTCGGGCCGGTGGAACTTCAGGGCGTTGGAGAGGAGGTTGACCAGCAGCTGGCGCATCTGGCGCGGGTCGGCGTTCACGCGGGGCAGGGCCGACACCGACACCCGGCCGCCGGTGCGCTCGACGGCGGCGGCCAGCTCCTCGAGCGCGTCGACGGCGACCGCGGACAGGTCCACTTCCGTCGGCGTGCCGGCCTGGGTCGCGACGCGGGCGAGCTGCAGGAGACCCTCGATGAGGTCCTGCATCCCGCCGAGCGAGCGGCGCATGCGCGCGAGGAAATCGCGCGAGACCTCGTCGAGGCCGGCCGCCGCCCGCAGTTCGAGCTGCTGGGCGAAAGCCTCGGCCTTGCGCAGGGGCTCCTGGAGGTCGTGCGAGGCGACGTAGGCGAACTGGGTCAGCTCGTGGTTGGAGCGCGCCAGCGCGGCGCGCGCCTTGTGTTCGGCGGTGACGTCCTCGAAGACGATCCCGACCTGCCGGTCGTCGAGGGGGAATATCCTCAGCGAGAAGTGGGCGCCCGGAACGCGCCGGCTGCTGACGAAGTCCGGGACGACCTCGGCCCGCGCGTTCTCCAGGCAGCGCATGCACGTCTGGGGGATGTCGGTCTCGAAGAGCTCCGGCGCGAAGTCGTACAGGCGCCGGCCCACGGCAGGGTCGCCTCCCGCGGCGGCCAGGCGCAGGCCGGCCGGGTTCATCTCGACGATCTTCCAGGAGAGGGGGTCGTGCGGCGTCTCGAGGCGCAGCACGACGATGCCGGCCGGGAGCTCGTCGACGACGCGGCGGTAGAGCTGCACGCGCTTGACGTCCTCCTGCCGCCCGGCGGCGGCGAAGCGCAGGGCGACGTCCGCGTTCCAGAGGTCGTCGTTCTGAGCGGACACTCGCCGCTCGAGGGCGGCGCGCGCGTTCAGCGCGAGCAGGAGGGGCGTGAAGACGATGACGCCCGCGATGTCGCCGGCCCACCAGGTGACCCAGGCCCGCGGGTACTCGCTCCACGGCAGCAGGCCCGCGGCGGCCAAGCCGGCCGGACCGGCGCTCGCCGCGAGCGCGCACACCGGCGGGATGGCGGCGGCGAAGACGGCGGCGTCGCGGGCCCGCCCC
>CAZTZW010000224.1:0-5246 GCA_964618085.1 uncultured Elusimicrobia bacterium | reverse complement strand
CGGCGGCCGGAGCGGCCGGGAGGGCCGCGGCGACGCCGGCGAGCGGAGCGTTCTGCGGCGCGGCGAGCGAGACCGCGCCCGGGGTCAGGGAAAGGGAGCCGGCCAGGGGAGTCGTCAGCGACAGGGACAGCGGAGCGACGGTCACCGGGGCGACCGGGACGTTGACGCGGGAAGAGGCCGAGGCGGCGCGGCCCACGTTCGCCCAGGCGGACGTGCCGGGGGCCGTCGTGACGAGCGCGAAGGCGAGCGCGGCGGCCGTGACCCGGCGGAAGTTCTTCATCCCTCATAGTGTAGGGTTCTGAGGGGGCGCCGCGAAGGGTCCCCGGACCCCCTATCTATAAGGCCTAAAGGCCCAGGGCATTATTGGCGTTTCGCCGACCCCGGAAAGGGCTGGTCCCGGCGTCGGTTTTTGGTATCATCTCGACGAACGGAGGTTCGATATGGGTGGACACAGCCACTGGGCTAACATCAAACGGAAGAAGGGCGCGGCCGATGCCAAACGGGGCAAGGTCTGGACCAAGTGCTCGCGCGAGATCTCCATCGCCGCGAAGCTCGGCGGCGGAGACCCCTCCGGGAACCCCCGCCTGCGCAAGGCCATGGAAGACGCCAAGGCCGTGCAGATGCCGGCGGACACCATCAAGCGCGCCATCATGAAGGGCACCGGCGAGCTCGAGGGCGCGGCCTTCGAGGAGCTGACCTACGAGGGCTACGGCCCCGGCGGCGTCGCTCTCCTCATCGAGTGCACCTCCGACAACCGCAACCGCACCCGCTCCGAGATCCACACCATCATGGCCAAGAACGGCGGCGCCCTCGGCGCGCCCAACTCGGTCGCCTGGATGTTCAAGCACAAGGGCCGCATCGCCGTGCCCAAGTCCGCGGCCAAGTCCGAGGACGAACTGCTCGGCCTCGTCCTCGAGCTCGGCGCCGAAGACATGAAGACCGACGGGGACGATTTCGAGATCTACACCGCGCCGCTCGACGTGGACAAGGTCAAGGCCGGCCTCATCGCCAAGGGCGTCACGCCCGCCAGCGCGCAGGCCGAGCACATCCCCGACAACCTCGTCACCGTGACCGCCGCCGACGCGCCGGGCGTGCTCAAGCTCATGGAACTGCTCGAGGCCCTCGAGGACGTGAAGGACGTCTTCGCGAACTTCGACATCCCCGACGCCGTGATGGAAAAGATCGCCGCCTGATGCGAGTCCTCGGGATCGACCCCGGGATGCACGAGACCGGCTGGGCCGTCGTCGACGGCTCCGCCCCGGGGGCCCCGCGCCTGCTCGCCTCCGGCGTCATCCGCACCCTGCCCGGAGTCCCCCTCCCCGAGCGCCTGAAGGCCATCCACGCCGAACTCCACGCCGTCATCGTCGAGCACGGGCCGGAGGGCTGCGCCGTCGAGGAGATGTTCTTCGTCAAGGAAGCCGCGACGGTCCGCGCGACCCTGCAGGCTCGCGGCGTGGCCCTCCTGGCCATCGCGCAGAACGGCCACGCGGTGCACGAGTACAACCCCAAGACCGTGAAGTCCGCGCTCACCGGCTCGGGCTCCGCGCAGAAGGCCCAGATCCAGATGATGGTGCAGAAGGCGCTCAAGCTCGACGCGCCCCTGCGCCCCAACGACGTGGCCGACGCCGCCGCCATCGCCATCTGCCACATCCGCACGGGCCGCATGAAAGGCCTGAAGGTGCTCGACTCGTGGGGGCGCAAGAGATGATCGCCTCCCTTCGCGGCGTCATCGTCTCCAAGGACCTGGAGAGCCTCGTGCTCGAGGTCGCCGGCGTGGGCCGCGAGGTCCACGTCACCGCGCACACCGCCTCGCGCCTGCCCGCGCCCGGCGCGGAAGCCTTCCTCCTCGTCATCCCCTCCTACGCCATGTACGGCGGCGGCGAGACGCTGTACGGCTTCCAGACTCCCGCGGAGAAAGCCTTGTTCTGCGTGTTCCGCGACGAGATCGCCGGCACCGGCGCCAAGAAGGCGCTCGAGTACCTCGACAAGGCGTCGAAGTCCCTCCCCGACTTCAAGCGCGCCATCATGGACCGCGACGAGAAGCTGCTGTGCGCCGTGTTCGGCTTCACCAAGAAGACCGCGCAGAAGCTCATCGACTCCTTGAAGGACAAGCTGGCCGACGTCTCCGTGCCGGGCGCCCCGCACATCGCCAAGGCCGCCGAGCCCGCCGCCCCGACCGGCCCGTGGGCTCAGGCCCTGGCCGCGCTCTCCGCCCTGGGCTACAAGCCCGCCGAGTGCCGCGCCGCGCTCCAGGTCCTGGCCGAGGAGCACGGCGGGCGCGACATGCCCGCCGAGCAGCTCGTGCGCCAGGCGCTGAAGAGGCTCTAAGATGCCCAAGCGCGAACCCGATTCCGTCTTGAACCCCCAGCCTCAGGCCGAGGAGGGCGCCGACCGGGCCCTTCGCCCCAAGACGCTCGCCGAGTTCGTCGGCCAGGAGACCCTCAAGGAGAACCTGAAGGTCTTCATCACCGCCGCCAAGCAACGCGGCGAGCCGTTGGACCACTGCCTGTTCTACGCTCCGCCCGGCCTGGGCAAGACGACTCTCGCCAACATCCTCGCGCGCGAGATGGGCGTCAACATGCGCACCGCCTCGGGCCCCATCCTCGAGCGCGTGGGCGACCTGGCCGCTCTCCTCACCGACCTCGCCGAGGGCGACGTGTTCTTCATCGACGAGATCCACCGCCTCAACCCGCTCGTCGAGGAATCGCTGTACCCGGTGATGGAGGACTACACCTTCTTCATCTCGACCGGCAAAGGCCCCTCCGCCTCCACGATGAAGCTCGCGGTGCCGCGCTTCACCTTGGTGGGCGCGACGACTCGCTCGGGCCTGCTCACCGGCCCCCTGCGCGACCGCTTCGGCATCGTGGCCCAGCTCGGCTTCTACGGCCACGACGAGCTGACCAAGATCGTCCTGCGCTCCGCCGAGATCCTGAAGATCCCCTGCACCGACGAGGGCGCGCTCGAGATCGCCAAGCGCTGCCGCGGCACCCCCCGCATCGCCAACCGCCTCCTGCGCCGCGTGCGCGACTTCGCCCAGGTCGGCGGCACGGGCCGCATCGACGGCGCCTCCGCCGCCTCCGCGCTCTCGCGCCTCGAGGTGGACGCCGAGGGACTCGACCCGCTCGACCGCCGCCTGCTCGCGGCCGTCATCGAGAAGTTCGACGGCGGGCCCGTGGGCGTGGAGAACCTCGCCATCGCGGTCGCGGAGGAACTCGACACCCTCACCGACGTGGTGGAGCCGTTCCTCATCCAGGCCGGCTTCCTCGCCCGCACGCCGCGCGGCCGCGTCGCCACGCCCAAGGCGTACGAGCACCTCGGCAAGAAAGCGCCGCGCCGCAACCTCGACCTGTTGTGACGCTCTGGGCGGTCCTGCCTCTGGCGGCCCTGGCCGCGGCTTCCGACGTCGCGGGACGCGCGAAGGTCCTCGTCGCCATCGTCCGACAGGAGCCGTCCGCCACCTTCCTCGCCGAGGGCGACATCGACCTGGTCCTTCCCGGCGCCCGCCCCAAGGCCCTGGAGTGGAAGGGCGAGCTGAAGCTGCGTCCGCGCGAGGGAGGCCTGCGCCTGGGCACGCTGACCTTCCCCAGCGAGACGCGCCTGGTCCCGCGAGAGGGAGCGAAGGTCAAGGTCGGCAATCATTACTACACCGGCCCCTTCATCCTGCGCCTGGACCCGGGCCAGACCATCACCGTCATCGAAGAACCCTCCGTCGAGACCTACCTCGACGGGGTCCTGCCCCATGAGATGAACCCCGATTGGCCGCTGGAGGCGCTCAAGGCCCAGGCCGTGGTCGCGCGCACCTTCACGTACGCCAACATGGGCAAGTTCCGCAAGGAGGGCTTCGACCTCACCAACGACACGCGCTCGCAGGTATACAGAGGGCTCACTTTGGTCAACGACAACGTGCGCGCCGCCGTGCGCCAGACGCGCGGCGAGGTGCTGGGCTGGAAGGGCAAGCTCCTGCCGGTCTACTACCACGCCTGCTGCGGCGGCCAGACCACCGACGCTTCCAGCCCCTGGGGCGGCGACAAGAAGGACACGCCCGCCCCCCTGCGCGGCGTGAAAGACCCCTGGTGCCGCGCGTCCCCGCACGCCAGCTGGACCGCCTACTTCGCCTGGGACGACCTGATGAACGCCGCCGACGGGGTGAACCCCCTGCCCGGACCGCTCAAGGCGCTGAAGATCGGCCGTAAGGACCTCGCCGGCTACGTGCTCAGCTTCACGGCCCGCGCCTCCGGCGAGGACCACCCCCTGCGCGGCACGGACTTCCGCACGCGCCTGGGCGCCGGCGACCTGCGCAGCCTCAAGATCCGCCGCATCGTCTCTCGCAGCAAGGGCCTCGAGTTCCAGGGCGCCGGCTCCGGCCACGGCGTGGGCCTGTGCCAGTGGGGCGCGCGCCTGCAGGCCGACAAGGGCCGCAACTACGAGAAGATCCTGCGCTTCTACTTCCCCGGCGCCGAGCTCTCCGAGGTCACGGAATGAGCGAGCGCGTGATATGAGACTCCCCCTCTCCGAGTACGATTACGACGCGCCCGAGGACCTCATCGCCTCCGTCCCGGCCGAGCCCCGCGACGCCTCCCGCCTCCTCGCCCTCGACCGCGCCTCGGGCCGCGTCGAGCACGCGTTCTTCCGCGACCTGCCGCGCTTCCTCAAGGGCGGCGACCTCCTCGTCCTCAACCGCACCAAGGTCATGCCCTGCCGCCTCATCGGCAAGAAGAGCACCGGCGGCAAGGCCGACCTCCTCCTCGTGAAGGAGCTGTCCCCCGACTCCTGGGCCGCCTTGGCCTCGGGCTTCAAAGCCGGCCAGAAGCTGGAGTTCCCCGGCGCCATGACCGCGACCGTGACGGGCCTCACCGAGGACGGCGAATACGTCCTCGTCTTCGACACGAAGGACCTGCGTCCGTACCTGGCCGAGCACGGCGCGGCGCCCCTGCCGCCCTATATCGCCAAGAAGAAGGCGCCGGAACGCGACAAGTCCGACCTCGCGCGCTACCAGACGGTGTACGCCCGCGACGAGGGGTCCATCGCCGCCCCCACGGCCGGGCTCCACTTCACCCCCGCCGTATTCGACGAGCTGAAGGCCAAGGGCGTCGACGTCGCCTACGTCACCTTGCACGTCGGCCGCGGCACCTTCCGCCCCATCAAGGGAGATGACGCCGCCGCCCACGTCATGCTGCCGGAAGCCTACGAGGTGGTGGCCGCCGAGGCGGCCAAGGTCTCCGCCGCCAAGGCCCGCGGCGGCCGCG